>JAATFK010000640.1 GCA_015655225.1 Solirubrobacterales bacterium
CCCCCGTTAAGCACGAAAGCCGCCTGGCGAGAGGCGGCTTCCGTATAGCGGGGGCAGGATTCGAACCTGCGACCTTCGGGTTATGAGCCCGACGAGCTACCAGACTGCTCCACCCCGCGGCGGACGAAGGAGTATAGCGAAACATTCCCGTAACCACCGGCCGGCCGGCGGCGCGGCGGGCGCGTAGGATTCCCGCCCGTGGCTCGTGTCCTCGTCACCCGCACGCTCCCCGGCGACGGTCTCGCGCGGCTTGCCGCCGCCGGCCACGAGGTCGACCTCTGGCAGGAGGACGCGCCGATGCCTCGCGCCGAGCTGCTCGCACGCGTCGCCACCGCCGACGGTCTCCTCTGCATGCTGACCGACGCCGTCGACGACGAGCTGCTGAGCGCGGCCCCGCGCCTGAAGGTCGTCGCCAACTGTGCCGTCGGCACCGACAACATCGACCTCGACGCGGCCGACCGCCACGGCGTCGCGGTCGGCAACACGCCCGGCGTCCTGACCGACGCCACCGCCGACCTCGCCTTCGCCCTCCTGCTCGCCGCCGCCCGCGCGCTGCCGGCCACCGCCCAGGCCGTCCGCGACGGCAGATGGGGCTCATGGAGCCCGACCGCGTTCCTCGGCCACGACGTCACAGGCGCCACGCTCGGGATCGTCGGCGGCGGCCGCATCGGCCAGGCGGTCGCCCGCCGCGCCGCCGGCTTCGACATGACCGTGCTGACGAACACCAGCCGCGGCGGGACGCCGCTGCCGGAGCTGCTCGAACGCTCCGACTTCGTCTCGCTCCACGTCCCCCTGACGGACAGCACCCACCACCTGATCGACGCCGGCGCGCTCGCCCGCATGCGCCCGAACGCGATCCTCGTCAACACCGCCCGCGGCGCGGTCGTCGACACCGCCGCCCTGATCGACGCGCTCCACGCCGGCACGATCGGCGGCGCCGCGCTCGACGTCACCGACCCCGAGCCGCTCCCGCCCGACCATGCTCTGCTGGCGGCGCCGAACCTGATCGTCCTGCCGCACGTCGGCTCGGCCACGACCGCGACCCGCGCCCGCATGACCGATCTCTCGGTCGACAACGTCCTCGCGGGCCTCGCCGGCGAGCCGCTTCCCCACGCGGTCACCTCCTAGGCCCCGGATGCGCGTCGCCGTCGTCGACATCGGCACGAACTCGACGCGCCTGCTCGTCGCCGACGTCGAGCGCGGCGCGGTCCGCGAGCTCGATCGCCGCTCCCAGGTCACGCGCCTTGGCGACGGCGTCGACGCCAGCGGCCGCCTCGGCGAGGAGCCGATCGCCCGCGTGCACGCGACGCTCGCCGCCTACGTCGAGGCGATGGACGCCGCCGGCGTCCCCGCCGACGCCCGGCTCGGCGTCTTGACGAGCGCCGTCCGCGACGCCGCCAACGGCGCCGCGTTCACGGAAACCGTGCGCGAGCGCTTCGGGATCGACGCCCGCGTCCTCACCGGCGACGAGGAGGCCCGCCTCACCTTCAGAGGCGCGACCCACGACCGCGACCCGAGCGCGCCGACTCCGCTGCTCGTCTTCGACATCGGCGGCGGCTCGACCGAGCTGGTGCTCGGCCCAGACGCCGACGGCGCCCCGACCTTCCACGTCTCAACGCAGGCCGGCGTCGTGCGGCAGACCGAGCGCCACATCAGCCACGACCCGCCCCAGCCACAGGAGCTGCAGGCGCTCGCCGCCGAGCTGCGCGGGATCCTCGAAGGCGCCGTCCCGGCCGCGGTCCGCGCGAGCGCCGCGAGCGCGATCGGCGTCGCCGGCACGCCGACCTCGCTCGCCGCGATCGTCCAGGAGCTGGAGCCCTACGACCCGGCCAAGGTCCACGGCGCACGGCTGGAGCTGAGCCAGTGCGAGCTGCTGCTCGCCCGCCTCGCCCAGATGGACCTCGCCGAGCGCCGCCGCGTCCGCGGCCTGCATCCCGACCGCGCCGCGACGATCGTCCCCGGCATCGTGATCCTGATCGAGGTGCTCCGCGTCTTCGGCCTCGACCGCTTCGAGGTCTCCGAGCACGATCTGCTCCACGGAGCGGTGCTCGAACGCGCAAGCCGCTGAACTCCGGCGACACGATCGACCGGATCGAGGCGCGTCTTTCTCCTGCTCAAGTCGGAGTCTGGCACCGATGGACGAATGTTGGATTGTGCGCGTAGCACACGGAGGAGCACGATGAGCTGGTCGAGGGGTGGGATCGCGCAAGCGAACCAATCTCACGCATAGGCTCGGGCGAAGCCGCCTCTGCGGCGCCTCCCGCCGCCCGAGTCAACGACGGCCCGATCAAGGCACGTACCCCTGCCCGTCCTGTTTGGGCCGCTTGAAGAAGCCGCCCGCACGACGCGGGCGGCTTCTTCGCTTCAGGAAACGTCCCTGTCTCAAGCGAGGTTCGATCTGCGCGGGTAGACGACCGTCGGGTCTGTCAGCACGTTCACGAGCGCCGGCACCCCGGCCGAGAACGCCCGCTCCAGCGCGCCCCGCAGCTGCTCCGGCCGCTCGACCAGCTCGCCGTGGCCGCCGAGCGCCGCCACGACCTCGTCGTAGCGCGTCCCGGGCCGCAGCTCGGCCGCGACCGAGTAGCCGTAGAGGAACTCCATCGGGTGTCTCTCCAGCGCCCAGATGCCGTTGTTGCCCATCACGCCGACGACGTTCACGCCGTGGCGCGCGAGCGTGTCGAACTCCATCCCGGAGAACCCGAACGCCCCGTCGCCGAGCAGCAGCACGACCTGCCGGTCGGGGTGCGCGAGCTTCGCCGCGAGCGCGTAGCCGGGCCCCGTCCCGAGGCAGCCGAACGGCCCCGGGTCGAGCCAGCAGCCGACCTCGTAGGAGTCGACGACGCGCCCCGCGTAGGAGACGAAGTCGCCGCCGTCGCAGACGATGATCGCGTTGCGGTCGATCACCTCGGCGAGACCGCGGTAGAGCCGCAGCGGGTGCAGCGGCGCGCGCTCGTCGCCCAGCTCAGCGGCCTCGGCGGCGCGCCGGTCGTCCTCGTCGCCGCGCAGCTGCGCGACCCACGCCCCGCTGTCGACGCGCTCGCCCGCGGCCGCCTCGCGCAGCGCGTCGAGCGTCGCCGGCAGCGCGCCGTACAGCTCCGCCGCGACGGCGCGGGGATGCTCGCGCTGCGGCTCGGCGACGTCGATCACGATCAGCTCGGTGTCGGGACCGAACGCGTCCCCGAAGCCGAGCCGGAAGTCCATCGGCACGCCGATCACGAGCGCGACGTCGGCGCCCTTCAGCGCCGCCCCGCGCGTGCGCGAGAAGAACAGCTCGTGGTCAGCGGGGAGCGAGCCGCGCGCCTGGCCGTTGAGGAAGGTCGGGATCCGGAGCTGCTCGACGAGCGTGCGCAGCGCCGTCTCGCCGTGGCCCCAGTAGAGGTTCGTCCCCGCCATCACGACGGGCCGCTCGGCGCGCGCCAGCAGCCGCGCGGCCCGCTCGATCGCGTCGCCGTCGGCGCCGGCGCCGAGGTGGGGCGCGAGCAGCGCGGCGTCGCTCGCCGGCTCCTCCGCCTCGCTGAAGACCTGGTCCATCGAGAAGTCGAGGAAGGTCGGACCCGAGTGCGGCGTCATCGCGACGCGCAGCGCGTCGTCGACCGCGCCGGGGATCGCGGCGGTCCCGTCGGGCGTCGCGGCGAGCTTCGTGAGCGGCGCGACGAACGGGATGTGGTCGATCTCCTGCAGCGAGCCGCGGCCCCAGCGCATCGCGGGCGCGCGGCCCCCGAGCACCAGCATCGGCGAGTTGCTCGACTGCGCCGAGGCGATCGCGCTGACCGCGTTCGTCACGCCCGGTCCGGCCGTCACGGCGGCGACGCCGGGGGTGCGGGTGACCTTCGCCCAGCCCTCGGCGGCGAACGCCGCGGCCTGCTCGTGGCGGACGTCGACGAGGTCGATCCCCTCCGCGCGACAGCCGTCGTAGATCGGGAAGATGTGGCCGCCGGAGAGGGTGAACAGCTTCGTCACGCCGTGGGCTCTGAGCCGTCGCGCGATCAGCCGTCCCCCGTGCAGCCGGGTCTCCTGCTGAGTGTCAGTGGACATGCGGCGACTCTACCCTCCCGTCCCCCACGCGAGCGCTGTATGAGCCTCGTATGACGGGCGTCCGAACGCTTGCGTCCGCCGCGCCGTCGGCAGATGATGCAACCACCGGGCTTGGATGGTGGCACGACCTCCCTCCCTCCCGTGACATGCCGGACGTACCGATTGACCCTCGGTGTCTCCCAAGCGTCCGGCCGACGCCAGCTCCGGCGAGCTGGACCCCCGACCACGCTCGCCCTCAGGAGTCGTCGACGCGTGAGGGGCCCGCATCCAGGTGCGGGCCTCTCGCGTTGTCGCTCAGCGTCCGGTGGTCGTGACCCGCAGGGCGGTCGGCGCCCACAGGTCGACGCGCGCGGTCTTGCCGCGCAGCGGCACCGCGGCGCGGTCGTCGAAGCCGCCGTGGTCCTCGGTCAGCAGACGGCGGGTCGCCTCCGTCACGAGCACGTCGTCGTCGGTCAGGCGCGTCACCGCCTCGACACGCGCGGCGGTGTTGACCGGGTCGCCGATCACGGTGAACTCGACGTGGCCGCCGCCGCCGATCGTGCCGGCGATCACCGGCCCGGAGTTGACGCCGATCCCGACCCGCAGGCTGCCGGCGTAGCGCTCGCGCACCGCCTCGGCGATCTCGATCGCGGCGGCGACCGCGCAGTCGGCGTGGAAGGCGAGCGGCTCGGGCGCGCCGAAGACGCCGAGCAGGCCGTCGCCGACGTACTTGTTCGGGTGGCCGCCGTGACGGACGAGGATCGGGACGACGTGGCCGTAGAACTCGTTCAGGTGGTCGACGACCTCGCGCGCGCTCGCCTCCTCGGCGTAGCGCGTGAAGTCGCGGATGTCGAGCACGAGGATCGTGACCTCGCGCTCCTCGCCGTCGAGGTTCGTCCCCTTGCGCAGGACCATCTCGGCGACGTTCGGGCCGACGTAGGCGCCGAACGCCTCGTGCAGCCGCTCCCGCTCCTGCAGCCCGGCGACCATGTCGTTGAACGAGCGCGCGAGGCGGCCGGTCTCGTCGGTCGAGACGACCGGGACGCGCGTCGAGAGGTCGCCGCGGCGGACCGACTCGGTCGCCTCCCGCAGCCCGTCGAGCGGCCCGAAGATCGAGCGCGAGAGCAGGATCGTCAGCTCCAGCGAGACGGTGAAGGCGACGACGACCGCGATCACGACCGCCGGGCCGAGGTCGGCGAGCCGCGCGCCGGAGCGGTTCATCTCGACGGCGGCGACGATCACGCCGGTCAGGACGTTGATCGCCGGCAGGCCGACGAGCAGCCGGTTGCGCAGCGCGACGCCGGCGCGGCCAGGGTCGAAGTCGTCGGGCATCCGCCTCGCGACGTGGGCGAGGACGGGCCGCAGCAGCGACTCGAGCGCGAAGAAGCGGAACATCGCGCCGTAGAGCAGGGTCATCATCGCGGCGACGAGGATCACGAGCGCCGAGTAGATCGGCAGGTGCAGCTCCAGCGTCGCGAAGACCGAGAACGGCACGACGACGAGCACGACCGGGACGGTCGGCACGCGGCGGGTGTAGTCGCTCGGCATCGCCGCCAGCGCGCGCCAGGCGTCGGTCGTGGCGGTGCGGTCGCGGGCGCCCCCGAGCCAGGAGTCGACCGGGCGCAGCAGCTTGCGCGCGAGCCGCGTCGAGCTGACGTTGTCGAGCGCCACCAGCAGCTCGGCCACGACCAGCAGCACCGCGAAGGTGCGGCCGCTCATCGGCTGGAAGAGCCGCAGCAGCACGATCCCGCCGAGGACCACCACGTGCGCCAGCTGGAACTGGAGCACGACGGCGGCAAGGGGGTAGCGCCGGCCGAGCCGGGCATACGCGTATCGCAGTACCCGGTCCATCCCTCACTGATTGTGACACTGCCGCCCAGGAACGCCCCACAGCGGCGGTGAGAATTCGGTCAGGATGCGCTCGGATGCGCGCTGGCCCTCCCGCAGGCCACCAGCATGAGGGCCGTGATGCGGGCCTCGCCGCAGTACAGCTGGCCTCCGTATCGCAGTGCTGGCAGCATCGCACCACCTTCTGCCCACACCGTCCGGGCGGCGCCCGCGATCGCTCGCTCGCGATGCTCCTCGCGTCCCGCCGAGAGCGCCCGCTCGACGTCGAGGCCGGCCGCGGCGGCCGCCTCGGCGAGGATCCGGGGGTCCTCCAGGTCATAGCCGCCGCAGAACGCGAGGCGTCCCGCCGCGACCACGAAGGCCGATCCGCGACCGCAGTCGGCGGCGAAGTCCGCGACGCGCATCGCATGCGGCACGGGAGCTGGGAATCGCTCGGGCCAGACGAGCGGCAGGCGCAGGTCCTCGGCGCGCCGCTCGGCTCTGCTCGAGGCGCGAGCGAAGGCGTCCGGCGCGGCCGCCGAGAAGCCGTCCGCGCCGAACCTGGCTCCGCGCGTCGGGCGCCACTCGGCGTAGGCGAGGCGACGGTCGACGCGCTCCGCCGCGAGGTACGTGAAGGGCGACGCAAGGTCGAAGTAGAAGGTCGGCGCGCGGCGTCCCGGCACGCTCTCCTGCGCTGGTGCGGACCCGGTCCGCCGACGGGAGAACTCGATCACCTGTCCCATGCTGCTGGTCCTCCTCTGCATGCTCGCGCGCGGCCCGCGCGGCTGCCGGAATCATCCCGCTTCAAACCACTCAAGAGTGCAAATCTGGCGCGTCGAACGCCCCAATCTCGAAATCCGACTCCGCGGCTACCCGTCAGTCGGTTAATCTGCATCACGGTAGGTAGGTCCCAAAGGTCGTCGCACCGTCCCCGTCCAGTACCGGAGGTCTCCATTTCACCCGTCCCCCCGCCCAAACGACACCCCTACGACCAGTGGTCGCCCGACGCCCGGGCGCTCGACCTCGTCGGGGACAAGTGGACGCTGCTGATCGTTCGCGATCTCGTCAGCGGTCCACGCCGCTTCGTCGAGCTGCAGCGCACGCTGCCCGGCATCTCGACCGAGCAGCTCCGCTCCCGCCTCAACCGCATGGTGGCCGACGGCCTGCTCACGCGTCAGCGGTACCGCGAGGTTCCGCCGCGCGTGGACTACGAGCTGACCGAGCGCGCCCGCGACCTGATCCCCGTCCTCGCCGCCCTTGCCGTCTGGGGCTACGAGTGGTCGTGGAACGAGCCGCGTCGCAGTGAGGCGATCGACATCGGCGCCATCTTCCGCCTCGCCCCCGGGCTCCTTTCGCTGCCGCGTTCGCTGCGCGGCACGGTCGAGCTGACGGTGGTGCAGCGGTCGAAGGACGGCGAGACGCGTCAGTACGCCGTCACCGTCAGACGTGGAGAGGTGACGCTCGCCGAGCGAGCCGAGCCCGAAGCCAGCTCCACGATCAGCGGGACCGAGCGCGCGTGGATCGACGCGCTCGTCCCCGAGGGCACCCGCAAGGGGCTCGAGATCGGTGGCGACGCGAGGCTGGCGACAGCCGTGCTCGACGGGCTGATGCCCGTCGCGACCCGCGTCTCGGCGGTGGCCTGAGCCACCGCTCCGCCGCGGCGCTTGCAGGTGCCCGCGCGACCCGTCGAACAGGGTCGCGCGGCCGCCTGCTCGCCGCGGCAGCTGCTTTCCTGGAGCCACCGGGGGTAGGCCGTTCACACCCCTACGCTACGCCCTCCTGTCAAGTGCAGGTGAGAGATCGCTCATGCGTCGAGGCCGGCACGGAGCCGCAGCGCCGCGTCGTCGAGGCCGTCGACGCGCACCACCTTGTCCCGTCCGCTGAGCCCGCGGACGACCGCGACGCTGCTCGGCGGAACGCCGAGGAGGCGTCCCAGCAGCTTGCAGAGGGCGGCGTTGGCGCGGCCGTCGACCGGCGGCGCCGTCACCCGCACGACGAGCACCCCGTCGCGCGGGCCGACGACCTCCTCGCGCTTGGCGCGCGGTTGCAGCCGGACGTGCAGCTCACCCATTCGCGCCGGAGCGTAGCCGCTGCCCCGTAGGATGAGCCGACGCACCCAGCCCGGATGGCGGAACTGGCAGACGCCGCCGACTTAAAATCGGCTGTCCTCGCGGACGTGCGGGTTCGAGTCCCGCTCCGGGCATCGCGGGCGGCGGTGGTCGCCGTTGAATCTTCCCGGGGGCGAAAGGCGGCGGGGGCGGGCCTCTGCTCTCGAATGAGATCGAGAGCCACAGCCGCATCAGACGGGCTCCCGCGCGCGTGGGAGATCGAGTTCTTCGAGACCGACGACGGCGCCAAGCCGGTCCTCCCAGCAAGAAGCGGCAGCAGCACGAGATCGCCGAGGCGCAGCGGCGCAAGCGGGTCATTGACCTGCGCCAGGTGCGAGCGCGCAAGGTGAGAGGTCGGGCTTGACAGGCGATGTGCGAAAGCACATACTGGGGCCTGGGTACGACGACGAGAGGAGAGGCGATGACCGAGTTCGACGGTCTGATCCGGGAGATCGAAGACGAGGCGGTCGCGGAGCTGCGCGCGCTCGACCTGCGCTTCCGCCTCGCGTCCGAGCTGCTCGCCGCGCGGCGGGACGCGCGCTTGAGCCAGCGCGAGCTGGCGGCGCGCTCAGGGGTTCAGCAGGCGGAGATCAGCAAGATCGAGCGCGGCGGCGTGGTGCCGACGCTCGCGACGATGAATCGGCTGCTGCAGCCGCTCGGTCGCCGACTTGCGATCGTCGAGGACCGCGAGCCGCCGGTCGCGGCGTGACGCCCGCCTAGCGGAAGACGTCGGGCCCGAGGCCGAGCACGCTGAGCGCGGCGGCCTCGATCTTCTCGTCGTTCACGAGCGCGGCGCGCTCGAGGTTCTTCGCGTAGGGCATCGGCACCTCGGCGAGGCCGACGCGCTCCACCGGCGCGTCGAGGTCGTCGAAGCAGGCACGCTGGATGCGGGCAGTGATCTCGGCGCTGACGCCGTACGTCGACCAGCCCTCGTCGACGCAGAGCGCGCGGTTCGTCTTCGCGACCGAGCGCACGACCGTCTCGGTGTCGAGCGGTCGCAGCGAGCGCAGGTCGATCACCTCGGCCGAGACGCCGTGGTCGTTCTGCAGTCTGTCAGCGACCCGCAATGCCCGCGTGGCGGCGAACGAGTGCGCGACGAGCGTGATGTCGTGACCCTCCCGCGTGACTCTCGCGCGGCCGATCTCGAACACCTCGTCGGGATCGTCGGAGACCTCGCCTCTGACCTTGTAGCTCTGGAGGTTCTCGACCACCAGCACCGGGTCGTCGTCGCGGATCGCGGCCTTCAGCAGCCCGCGCGCGTCCGCCGGCGTGCTCGGCGCCACCACCTTCATGCCGGGCGTGTGCGCGAACCAGACCTCGAAGCTCTGCGAGTGCTGCGCCGTCAGCTGGCTGCCGCCGCCGTTCGGCGTGCGGATCACGAGCGGGCAGCCGACCTCGCCTCCGAACATGTAGCGGATCTTCGCGGCGTGGTTCACGACCTGGTCCATCGCGACGAGGATGAAGTTCAGCGTCATGATCTCGATCACCGGGCGCAGCCCCAGCATCGCGGCGCCGATGCCGGCGCCGACGAAGCCCTCCTCGGAGATCGGCGTCTCGCGCACGCGCACCGGTCCGAACTCTCTGAAGAGGCCCGCCGTCACCTTGTAGGAGCCCTCGAAGACGCCGATCTCCTCGCCCATCAGGAAGACGTCCTCGTCGCGCAGCAGCTCCTCGCGCAGCGCCAGCCGGACCGCCTCGCGATAGCTCATCGTGGTCGTGCCGAACGACGGCGTGGGGGCGACGGCGCTCATCTGCCGAGTCCGTCGAGCACCAGCTCGCGCTCGCCGAAGGGGCTGCCCGGTCTCATCCGCGAGAACTGCCGGGCGCTGTCGGGGTCGCCGTAGAGGTGCTCGGGCAGCGAGTCGGTCGGCGGCTCGGGGCTCGCCTCCGCGAACGCGACCGCGTGCTCGACGCGCTTCTCGACGCGCGCGTCGATCGCCTCGATCTGCGCCTCGCCGACGCGCCGCTCGTCGAGCAGCCGCTGGCGGTAGAGCGCGATCGGGTCGCGCTCCTTCCAGCTCTCGATCTCGACCTCGGTGCGGTACGAGGTGCCGGGGTCGGCGACCGAGTGGCCGCGGTAGCGGTAGGTCAGCACCTCGAGCACGGACGGCTTGCGCTCCTCGCGCGCGCGGCGCAACAGCCGGTCGGCGGCGCCGAGGACGGCCTCGACGTCCTGGCCGTCGACGCGCTCGCCGTGCATCTTGAAGGCGCTCGCGCGCTTGTAGAGCTCCGGCTCGGCGGAGGCCTTCTCGACCGTCGTGCCCATCCCGTACTGGTTGTTCAGGATCAGGAAGACGATCGGCAGGTCCCAGATGCCGGCGAGGTTCAGCGACTCGTGCCAGGCGCCCATGTTGGTCGCCGCGTCGCCCAGCTCGCACAGCACCGCGTTCGGCTTGCCTCTGTAGTTGAGCGCGAGCGCCGCGCCGGTCGCGAGCGGCAGCTGGCCGGTCACGATCCCCCAGCCGCCGAGGAAGCCCTTCGAGAAGTCGAGCAGGTGCATCGAGCCGCCGCGACCGTGGGCGGAGCCGCCCTCACGGCCGAACAGCTCGGCCATCACCGCGTCGGGGTCGACCCCGCGCGCCAGCGCCATGCCGTGCGTGCGGTAGGAGGAGAAGAGCAGGTCGTGCTCCAGCAGCGGGTGCACGGCGCCGACCGTCGCGCCCTCCTGGCCGGAGGCGAGGTGACAGTAGCCGCCGATGCGCGCGCGCTTGTACTGACGCTCGACCTCCTCCTCGAAGACCCGGATCAGGGCCATCCGCTCGTAGAGGTCGAGCCCGTGGCTCGAATCGGGTGCCCCGTCTCCCTCTCGACGCGGTGCGCGTCGGCTGGGCGAGCGGGGCTTGGCTACGGAGCTGGGCATGGGAGGCGGTCCTCATCTTTCAGGGTAGCGAGCCGGGAAAGCGAGCGAGAAGGCTGCGCACCCGCCATCCGGGGGGTCGGCGGCAGGCGGGCGGGTGTCGACGGGACGGAAGTTCCATGATGCGGACATGGCACTTCCCTTCTGGGCCTCCGACGCGGCGCTGCTGATCTCCCAGAGCGCGCTCGTCGCCCTGCCGCGCCCGCGCGCGCTGCCGTGGCTCGAACGGCTCGGGACGCGCCTGCAGAGCCGCTGGTGGGCGCTCGTCCCGCTCGCCTCGATCGTCGGGGCGATCGTCGCGATCACGGCCACGACCGCGTCGGC
>JAATFK010000333.1 GCA_015655225.1 Solirubrobacterales bacterium
AGGTCGGCGGCGCGGCCGCCGAGCAGCAGGAGACCGCCGTAGCCGAGCACGTAGCCGGAGACGACCCACTGGAGCGAGCTGGTCGAGAGACCCAGGTCGGTGCGGATCGACGGCAGGGCGACGCCGACCATCGAGACGTCGAGGCCGTCGAGGAAGAGCGCGCCGCACAGCACGATGAGAGCGCCCCAGAGGCGGGGGTCCCACCGAACCTGCGGTGGCGTGGGTGGAGTGGAGAGTGCGGTCATGGCTTCGAATATACATGCACGTGCAAAGACTGCATGTGCAAATAATGTAACCGCAAGCTGTTGCGCAGAATTGGTACGCTGTACCGGTCATGTCAATCACGCGAGACGACGCCGGCCTGGTCGAGGAGTGGCGCGAGCTGCTCGATCGGCACGCACGCGTCTCGTGTGCGCTCGAGAAGACGCTCCAGGAGCGTCACGAGTTGGGCGTGAGCGAGTTCGAAGTGCTGGAGCGACTGGCCTCCTGCGACCTCGAGCGCCATCGCATGCAGGAGCTCGCGGAGGTCGTCCACCTGAGCCAGAGCGCGCTCTCGCGCCTGGTCGGACGGCTGGAGCACGACGGTCTCGTCTGCCGCTCGATGTGCAGCGACGACCGTCGCGGCATCTTCGCCTGCCTCACCGAGGCGGGCCGCACGCGCTACGAGGCGGCGCGGCCGACGCAGCGCCAGCTGCTCGCCGAGCTGCTGAACGACTAGCGCCTCAGGGCGCGCCGACGCCGGAGCCGTCGCGCACGCGCGCCAGCTCTCGCTGCAGCCGCCGCTGGCGGCGCAGCAGGACGAGCGTGATCAACGCCAGCAGGATGACGGCGATCGCCGCGACGATCGGCACGGCGTGGTGCTTGACGAAGTGCCAGGCGCGCGTCGCGAAAGCGAGGCGCTCGACCGGCCGGAAGTCGGTCGTCAGCTGCTGCGGCGCCCCTGACGAGTCGGTGTAGGAGACGACGACGCGGTAGGGCTGGTTCGCGAGGTCGCTTCCGATCGCCTGGTCGAGCGCTCTGCTCGTCCCCGGCGCGAGCGCCGCGAACGACGCGGCCGCGGTCGCGACCGGTCTCGTCGCGGAGGCGCCGGCGCCGCCGAGGCGCAGCAGCTCGATCCGCAGCCGCAGGGAGGCCGGCGCGGTGCCGGTGCTGGCGACCGTCGCGCGCAGGCGCGCCGCGCCGCCGACTGTGCCCGCGATCCGCAGCGGGCTGATGCGCGTCGCCGGCGTCGGCAGCTTGTTCGGGCCGACCAGCCGCATCGTGACGACGCGGTGGCTGCTCCCGCCCCAGACGGCCGAGGCGCTGACGCGGTACGAGCCGGCCGGCAGCACGCGGTCGACCTGCACGACGAAGTCGCGCGTGACGCCCGGCAGCACGAGCGCCGGCGACGCGGTGCCGCGGGCGACGACTCTGCCGGCGGCGTTGCGGATCGCGAGCGCGACCGCGCTCGGGTCGCCGACCAGGTCGCCGGTGTTGCGGACCGACAGCAGGAACCGCAGCGTCTTCCCGGTCCCCTGCTGCGGCAGGATCCCGGTCAGCCGGCCGCGCTGGACGTAGCGGCCCGGCAGGTGCAGCAGCTCGAGCCCGAGCAGCCGGCTGATGACCCGCACCTGGACGCCGCTGCGGGGCGGCGTGCCCTGCACGAGCAGGCCGACGTAGGCGGCGCGCTGGCCGTGGGGCAGCGCCCGCCAGACGATCGAGACGTCATGCGTCGAATAGGCCGGCAGCGCGAAGCGGCTGACGTTGACGTGGAGGATCCGTCTCGCCCGCGCGAGCGCGGCGGCGGACGAATCGAAGGTGAAGGAGCCGGAGCGCAGCTGGGTCAGCATCACCGGGAAGACCTTGACCGCGTAGGGCGATCTGGTCGTGTTGCGGACCGTCGTCGGCGCGAGGCCGACCGGCGGGGTGCCCGCCGCCAGCCGCTTCGCCGGCAGGATGCCGAAGAAGCCCTGGGAGACCGCGATGCCGGGTGGAGCGGCCGACTGCGACGGCGTCGCTCCATCCGCGCCCGCCACCGCCCCCGCGCCGCTCAGCGCGAGCGCCGCGGCGGCCACGAGGGCCGCCGCGGCGCGGGCGCGGGGAGCGGAGGGAGCCCGGCGGTGCATGCGAACGGGGGCCGGGTCCGATCAGCTGCCGGTCAGGGTGTACGTGGCGGTGAGGCTGTAGACGCAGCCGTTGAGCAGCGCCTCGCTGGCCCCGACCGGCTGGCTGTAGTTGGTCGTCAGCGCAAGCGCGCCGAGCGCCGTGCCGGCCGCGACCTGCTGGGCGGTCCCGCTGATGTTCACCGGC
>JAATFK010000249.1 GCA_015655225.1 Solirubrobacterales bacterium
GCGATCAGCGCGACGTCGCAGAGACCGGCCTCGATCGCCGCGGCCGCGTGCAGCGCGTGTCCCAGGAACGAGCTGCCGCCGGTCATCGAGGAGTCCTGATAGCGGGGCCGGACGCCGAGGCACTCGGCGACGCTCAGCGTCGGCAGCGGGTAGCCGATCAAGGCGGTGAAGATGCCGTCGATGTCCTGCTTCGTCAGGCCGGCGTCGTCGAGCGCGGCGACCGTCGCCTGCGCGATCAGGTCGAGATCGTCGATCCCGGGACCGACCTCGCCGATGTCGGACTCGGCGACCCCGACGATCGCGGTGCGGCCGCGCAGCGACTCAGGCATCGTGGCCCTCCCCCGCGAGCGAGGCGCGCAACGCGGGCTGCCGGTCGATCTCGCCGGCGACGACGAGCACCGCGCGTCCGATCGGCGGCTCGTCCGGCACGGCGTCGTCGATCCTGGTCATCACGCGGATTCCCTCCTCGAGGTCGACGAGCGCGACCGTGTACGGGTCGACGTCGCGCAGGTGGACGGTCGTCGCCGAGTAGACCGTCCCGCGGCCGCTCGACTCGCGCCACTCGAGCTGCGTGGCGCCGCAGTGGGGGCACACGGCGCGCGGGAAGAAGACGGACTCCCCGCACGCGTTGCAGTGCTGGTAGGGCACCGCGCCGCCCGTCACGCGCTCCCAGTACTCGGGACCGGGCTTGAGCGCGTGCAGGTCGACCAGCGGCGTGGTGTCGGTCATGCCGCCACCTGCGTCGAAGCGGCGCGCAGACGCTGCGCCGCGAGCCGCGCGACGCGGCGCCGGTGCTCGTCGGCGTCCGTCAGCTGCGCCGCGTCCGCGTGCGCGCGCTTGAAGATCCAGTGCAAACCAGCCTCCCATGTGAATCCGATGCCGCCGTGAGCCTGGATCGCCATTCCGGCGACGCGCCGTGCGGCGTCCCCCGCGCTCGCCTTCGCCATCGAGGAGGCGGCCGCGAGGCCCTCCGGATCGGCGTCGGCGGTCCAAGCTGCGAAGTAGGTCGCCGAGCGCGCGGTCTCGGTCAGCGCGAGCATCTCGGCGCAGCGATGCGAGACGCCCTGGAAGGCGCCGATCGGATGCGCGAACTGCTTGCGGTCCTTGACGTAGGCGACGGTGACGTCGAGCGCGCGCTGGGCCAGCCCGGTCAGCTCCGCGGCGAGCGCGACCTCGGCGCGCTGCAGGCCCGTGGCGACGTCGCTCTCCAGCGGCTCGTCGGCGGCGCGGCGCACGCGCGCGTAGCGGCGCGTGAGGTCGACGCTCGCCCAGGCGTCCCGCTCGACGGCGGCGGCCGAGGAGATGCTGGCGCGATCGCCGTCGACGAACACCAGCGCGCCGGCGCGGTCCGCGTCGGGCATCGGCGCGGCGGCGCCGTGGCGCACCGTCGCGATCGTCGCCGTCAGCTCGCCGGTGGCGATCCCGGGGAGCCAGCGCGCCTGCTGCGCCGGCGACCCGCCCGACGCGATCACGAGCGCGGCGCAGACGTCGGCGAGCAGCGGCGACGGCGCCAGCGCGTAGCCGACCTGCTCGACCACCGCCACCAGCTCGACGAGGCCGAGCCCCACCCCGCCGTGCCGCTCGCCGATCGCGAGTCCCGGCCAGCCGAGGGCCACCATCTCGTCCCACAGCCGCTCGTCGTAGGCGCCCGCCTCGGCGGCGGCGCGCACGCGCTCGAGCGGCGCGCGGCGCCCGAGCAGTTCGCGCGCCGTGCGCTGGATCTCGCGCTGATCCTCGTTGAACGCGAATTGCATGATCTCCTCACCGCAGCCGCGGAAGGCCGAGCACCTGCTCGGCGACGATGTTCTTGATGATCTCGGTCGTCCCGCTCTCGATCGTGTCGCCGCGCGCGCGCAGCAGCTCGAACGCCCACGGCGAGTCGCGATCGAGCGCCTCGATGCCGAGCAGCTGCACCGCGTACTCGGTGATCGCCTGGTCCGTCTCGGACCAGATCCACTTGATGATCGAGCCCTCCGGCCCTGGCTGACCCGATTGCATCTCGCTCGTCACGTTGCGATACGCGGTCAGTCGCACCGCCTCGACCCTGATGTGCAGCTCGCCGAGGCGCGTGGCGACGTTCGCGTCCTCGAGCAGTCCGCGCTCGTCCGCCAGCGCGGTGAGGCGGTCGAGCAGGATCCTGGCCTGGAAGGACTTGCCGAACACGAGGCCCGACCGCTCGTTGCCGAGCGTCGTCATCGCGACCCGCCAGCCGTTGCCGACGCCGCCGAGCACGTGCGCGTCCGGCACGAACGCGTCCTCGAGGAAGACCTCGTTGAGCTCGTGCGTGTCGCTGATCGTGCGCAGCGGCCGGACCTGCACCGCGTCCTGCGCCATGTCGAGGAGGAAGTACGTGAGCCCCTTGTGGCGGGGCGCGTCGGGATCGCTGCGGGCCAGGAGCAGGCACCACTGCGCGTCGTGCGCGAAGCTCGTCCAGACCTTCTGGCCGGTGATCCGCCAGCCGCCGTCGACCTGGTGGGCGCGCGTCGCGACGGCGGCGAGGTCCGAGCCAGCGCCCGGCTCGGAGAAGCCCTGGCACCAGATCTCCTCGGCGGAGAGGATCGGCGGGAGGAAGCGGGCCCGCTGCGCCTCGTCGCCGTGGGTCATGATCGTCGGACCCGCGAGCGTGAGGCCGATCACGTTGACCGGCGGCGGAGCCGCGGCCCGCGCCAGCTCCTCGTTGTAGATCGCGGACTCCACGAGCGTCGCGCCACGGCCTCCGTACTCGACCGGCCAGTGGACCCCCGCCCAGCCGCCGGCGTGCAGGCGCTGGTCCCAGGCTCGGCGGTGGTCGAAGGACGCGCGCTCCTCCAGCGGCGTCGGACCGGGCGGCGACTGCCGCAGCCAGTCCCGCAGCTCGTCCCGAAACGCCAGCTCCGATGCGGTCAGCCCGAGGTCCATTGGCGGCAAGCTAAGCGACTCCGGAGGCGACCGCACGGGTCCGCGCCGGCGTGCTTGTCGATCTCCACCAAGCGCCGCGCGAGCCTCAGAACATGTACTCGCCGCCGTTGAGGTGGATCGCCTGGCCGGTCATGTACTCGCTGTCGGGATCGGCGACGAAGACGCACGCCATGCCGAACTCGCGAGCGGTGCCGAGGCGTCCGAGCGGAACGTCGCGGGCCTTGCGCTCATCGCTCCAGTTCGGGTACTTCTCCGGGTCTCGCGTCGTCGCGAAGACGCCGGGGACGACGGTGTTCACGGTCACGCCGAACTGCGTCACCTCTCTCGCCAGACCCTTGGTGAAGCCGTGCAGCCCGGCCTTCGCCGCGACGTTGTGGACCCGGTTCGGATAGCCCGTCCAGCCGTCCTGTCCGGAGACGTGGATCACGCGTCCCCACTTGCGCTCGACCATGCCCGGCACGACCGCCTTCGCGAACAGGAACGCCGAGCCGAGGTTGGTGCGGACGACCTCGTCCCACTCCTCCCACTCCATCTCGAGGAACGGGGTGTGCGGACGCACAGCGGCGCACTCGAGCGCGATGTCGATCCGGCCCATCACGTCGATGCCCTCGGCGACGGCCCGCGCGACGTCCTCGCGCGATCCGATGTCGCCCTGCACGGAGACCGCCCGCACGCCGTTGCTCACCGCCAGCTCGCTGGCGAGCCGCCGCGAGGCCTCCGCCGAGCTGCGGGTCAGCAGCACCAGGTCCGCGCCCGCGGCGGCGAAGCACTCGGCCGCCCCGCGCCCGAGGTTCTGCGTCGCTCCGGTGATCAACGCGACCTTGCCCTGCAGACGACGTGAGCCTCGCTCTTGCACTCCGGCCTCTCCTCTGACGACGGTTGACACGGCGCCGCTCACCCGAAGTAGCTCGAGGACGCGGCGCCCGAGCCGTCCCACACCTCGGCGCGCCCATCTCTCAGGAGATAGACGCGGTCGCAGTAGGTGGACAGCATCGTGCTGTTCTGATCGACGACGAGCACGCCGATGCCCTCCGACCCGCCGATTTCGACGAGCGACTCGATCGCCGTCGTGAGCGCGCGTGGGGAGAGCCCGAGGCTCATCTCGTCGACGAGCAGGATCTTCGGTCCGCTGACGAGCCCGCGGACGAGGGCGACCATCTGCTGCTCGCCCCCGGAGAGGCGCCCGGCCTTCTCGTGGCGCAGCCGCTCGACCGCCGGGAATCTCGCCTCGAGCCGGCGCAGCAGCGAGCCGTCCGCCTGCGCGGCGCGCCGCCCGAGCCGGATGTTCTCGCCGACCGTCAGGTCGCCGAAGATGCCGCGGCCCTCGGGGACGTGCGAGACGCCCGCGAGCGCGACGCGCTCGGGCTGCGCGGGAAGCGCCCTGCCGCCGAGCCGGACCGCGCCGCCCGTGCGGCCGACGAGTCCCGAGATGGCGCGCAGGGTCGTCGTCTTGCCAGCGCCGTTGCGGCCTGCCAGCCCGACGATCTCGCCCGGGCCGACGTGGAGCGTGAGGCCCTCGATGATGCGCGCGCCGGAGATCTTCACGTACAGGTCCTCGAGCTGAAGCGCCTCGCCCGTCATGCTCTCGCTCCCGCGCCGACGAACACCTCGACGACGCGCTCGTCGCCGAGCACGTCCGCCGGGCTGCCGACCGTCAGCACCTTGCCGAAGTCGAGCACCGTGCAGGCGTCGGCGACGTCGCGCACGAAGCCGACGTGGTGCGCGATCACGAGCACCGTGATGCCCGCCTCGCGCACGCCCTTGACGGCCCGCGCGACGACGCCGATCTCCTCGGGACCGAGGCCGGCGGTCGGCTCGTCGAGCAGCAGCAGCGACGGCCGCGACGCGATCGCGCGAGCGATGTCGACCTGCTTCTGCTCACCCATCGTGAGGTCGGCCGCCAGCACCGCGCGGCGCGTCGGGGAGAACTCGATCAGGTCGAGCGCCTCGTCGGCGCGGCGACGCGCGACCCGCGTGCGCTCGCGCCGGCTCGGCAAGCCGAGCAGCTCGGGCAGGATGCTGCCGTCGTGCCGGTCGTAGGCCCCGATCTCGACGTTCGTGCGGACGTCGAGATCCGCCACCAGCGACGGATGCTGGAAGGTCCGCCCGATCCCGAGGTTGCGTCGCGACGAGACCGAGATCCCGGCCATGTCGCGCGCGCCGAGCGACACGCTCCCGTCGGTCGCGGGCTGGATGCCGCTGATGCAGTTGAGCAGCGAGGTCTTGCCGGCCCCGTTGGGGCCGATGATCGCGTGGACGTCGCCGCGCAGGACCGAGACCTGGACGTCGTCGAGCGCCTTGACGCCGCCGAAGGCCAGCGTCAGGTCGCGCACGGTCAGCAGCGCCTCCCGCTCGCCGCCGGCGAGGACCGCGCCCGCGCTCCCCGCCCGTGTGCCGAGGTCCGTGTCGGCGACGAAGGCCGCGACCGGGTCCGCCGCGGCCCGCGGCTGCGCCGGCGGCGGCGACGCCGGCCGGCGCCGAAGGGCCTCCGGCAGCAGCGGACGCGCCCGCGACCACAGGAACTCGCCGAGGCCGAACAGTCCGGTGCTGAAGAACACGACCACGACCAGCAGCACGATCGAGAAGAGCAGCGCGGACGACGACGGCGCCGCCGCCGACAGCGCGTCGGTGACGATGAAGAAGAACGCCGCCCCGACGATCGGCCCGGCGATCGAGCCGAGGCCGCCGACCGCCGCGATCGCGAAGAGGTCGATCGACTGCGAGGTGTCGAACGACTCCGGCGAGAGGAAGCCGAGCGAGAAGGCGAACAGGCAGCCGCCGAGCGCCGCCAGCATGCCGGCGAGCACGTGCGCGCGAACCTTCTCCCGGTTCACGCGGATGCCGAGCACGGCGGCGACCAGCTGGTTCTGCTTGACGACGCGCGACGCGACCCCGGCGCGAACGTGGATGTAGCGGATGCAGACGAGCGCGCCAGCGGCGAGCACGACGAGGCTCGCGTAGTAGAGCCCGTCGCCGCCCATCAGGCTCGTCCCGCCGACCGAAACGGACGGGACGGCCATGCCGCTGTCGCCGCCGGTGAAGCGCGCGAGCCGGTTTCCGCTCAGCACGTCGAGCGCGACCGCCGCGAGGAAGAACGTCGCCAGCGCCGAGCCGAAGTGCTGCAGACGCACGAGCGCGGAGCCGAGCACGTACGCGACCAGGCCGGCGGCGAGCACCGCGGCGACGACGGCGAGCACCCAGTTCAGGTGCGCATGCGTCTCGAGCGCGCTCATCACGTAGGCGCCGATCGCGAAGTAGACGAACTGACCGAAGGAGAACTGGCCCGTGTAGCCCGCGAGCACGTCGAGGCCGATCGCGCCGATCGCGTAGATCATCGCGAGCGTCAGGTTCGACTGCATCCGCACGCCGTCGTCCACGAGCGGGAACAGCACCAGGATCAGCAGCAGGACGAGCGTCGGCACGGTGACGCGCGTCCGTGCCCTCACGGCGAGCATGCGACGCCTCCTCGGTTGGGTGTCGGGCGCCGCATCAGAGTCGCTGGATGCTCGGCGAGCCGAACAGCCCGTGAGGACGCACCGCCAGCGTGGCCAGCAGCAGGACGAACGCGCTCGCGAGCGCGAGATCCCCGCCCACGTACGTGGAGACGAGGTTCGTGACGACGCCGACGACGATGCCGCCGACGAAGACGCCGCCGAGGCTCGTGAGGCCGCCGACGACCGCCGCCGCGAAGCCGTACAGCAGCAGCGGATCCATCATGTTCGACGAGAGCAGCTGCTTGGGAGCGACGAGCAGGCCGGCGACGAGCGCGACCATGCCGACGAGCACGTAGGCGAGCGCCGACAGCCGTCGCACGCGCACCCCGAGCAGCCGCGCGATCGGGGCGTTCTGGGACACCGCCGTGAGCTGGAGGCCGATGTCCGTGAAGCGGAACATCGCGGCGAAGGCGCCCCCGATCGCCAGGATGATCCCGATCGTGATCAGGTCGGCCCACGCGATGTCCACGGGACCGACGCTGAACCCGCTGTGCGGCAGCAGCTGCGGGAAGTTGTAGGGCTGGTTGGAGCCGAAGAAGACGTCGGCCATCGCCCGCAGCAGCAGGTACAGCGCGACCGTCCGGACGAGCAGGTTGGAGTTCCCCCGCCCGTCGAACGGCCGCAGCGCCCCGAGGTAGACGAGCAGCGCGAAGACGCCGCCGAGCACCATCCCGATCGCGACGGACGGCCAGATGCCGATCCCGCCCTTCCACAGCTCGTAGACGATGAAGGTCTCGAACATCGCCATGTTGCCGACCGCGAAGTTCGCGACGCCCGTGGTCTTGTAGAGGAAGACGAGCCCGAACCCGACGATCCCGATCACGAGCCCGAACGAGATCCCGCTGACGATGACTGAGATCGCGAGGCTCATCCCGAGACCGGCACCTTGTCGATCGTGTAGAACGCGTCATCTCTGACGCCGAACACGAAGACCTGCTTCACCCCGAGGTGGTTCGTCGCCGAGAACGTGACCGGCGGGAAGATGTCCGAGGCGTTTCTGTTCGTCCAGGAGTCGAGCGTCGAGGTCAGGGACGCCGCCGTGACCGTTCTGCCCGCTTGCAGCAGCGCGCTCGTGATGACCTGCGCGGAGCCGCAGCCCCACAGGGTGGGACCGTTCACCTCGAGCCCGGCGGCTCTGATGACTCTGCCGCACTGGGTGCTCTGCGCGTCGACCGGGGCGAGGGTCGCCGAGGTCGCGATCAGTCTCGTCGCGAGGCCCTTGTCGATCGCCGACAGGAACGTCGAGAGCGAGATCGCCGAGCTGCCGATCAGGTTTCTGTTCGGCGAGAACTGCGCGGTCGTCATCACGTTCACGACCCGCGCGGCGTCTTGCGGCGTCTGGTCGAGGATCACGTAGTCCGGGTGCAGCGCTCTCATTCTCAGGACGTAGGGCGAGAAGTCGCCGGTGCCGGCGGGGACCGTGTAGGTCGCGAGGAATCTGCCGCCCGCTCTGTTGACGGCGTCTCTCGTCTCGTTGATCGTCGCGTCGACGTCCGGCGTCGCGGTGTTGATCATGACCGCGGTGCCCGCGCCTCTGTGCTGGAAGGTCCAGTTGACGGCCGAGACGAGCTGCGAGCCGTAGAGCGGCAGCAGCGCGAAGGTGTTGGCCTGGACGGGATGGAACAGGCTCTCGACCGCGCCGAACGGGAACAGGAACGGGATTCTTCTCGGCGCCAGCAGCGGCACCTGCGCCGGCGGCTGGATCGAGCCACACTGGCCGACGACCGCGGTGACGCCCTCGGAGATGAAGCCCTTGGTGTTGGTGACCGCTCTCGCCGCGGCGTAGGCGTCGTCCTTCGTGTCGGTCGTGATTCTGCGACCGTCGATGCCGCCCTGCTTGTTGATGTGGTCGAACCACGCGACGGTCGCCTTGTTCAGCGGTCCGCAGCTCGAGCCGACGGCACCGGTCAGGGGAACCGAGATCCCCAGCTTGATCGGTCCCGACGTGCTTCCGCCGGCGGTTACGCCGGACGAGCCGCAGCCCGCGACCGCGACGGCTGCCGCAATTGCCGCGACGCCTCCCAACGTGAGCTTCCGTCTAATCATCAACGACTCCCGATTGATTGACCTGCGCACACCACACCTCTCCTCGGTTAACCGCGTCGCGACGCGGCACGGCCGCGTACGCCATCTCTCCAGTGGCGTGCGCGGGCCGAGACCGCGCGGGCTCGCCTCTCCCAGGCGCGAACGCGGAGCGCTTGACTCCTGAACCCGACCGCCGCTGTGCAACCTAGCCAGCGGACCCGGGGCCGGCACCGAGCCCGTGCGACGCGATTGTCGATTCCCACGACGGAGATCGACGACGCGGGTCAGGCGCTGCGCGCGGCCTCGTCCGGTCGCGGCGCGGCGTCGCGCAGCTCGGCGCGGATCGCGTCGCCGTGCTCGTCGAGCAGCGGGGCGCGACCGTGGACGCCGGCCGGCGTCTCGGTGAACTTGATCGGCTGTCCCGCGACCGTCACCGGCCGCTCCATCCCGGGGTGGGAGATCTCCACGAGCATCTCGCGCACGCGCACGTGCGGATCCTCGAAGATGTCCGCGACGGTGTTGACCGGCGCCGCGGGCACCTCGTTCCCCAGCTCCTCGACGACCTGGAGCTTCGTGCGCACCGAGGTCCACTCGGTCAGGATCGCCTTCACCTCGTCGCGGTTCTGGACGCGCTCCACGATCGTCCGGAAGCGGGGATCGTCGATCAGCTCCGGACGTCCGATGATCTCGCACAGCCGTCTCCAGCGGGGCGGCGTCGGCGCACACACGACGACCCAGCCGTCGCTCGCCGGCACGACGTCGAACGGGCTCCACATCGGGTGGCCGTTGCCCTGTGGGACGGGGATCTCGTGGCGGTAGGAGTACTGGTAGACGATCCGCTCGCAGAGCGACAGGACCGCGTCGTACATGGAGACGTCGACGTACTGGCCGACGCCGGTCGCGCGCGCGTGGATGATCGCCGCGAGCACGCCGAACGCGGTCAGCGTCCCGGGGAAGATGTCGCCGACGCCGGGCCCGACCTTGATCGGCGTCCCGTCCTCGGTCCCGGTGATGCCCAGCACGCCGCCCATCGCCTGCGCGACGAGGTCCATCGACGGGCGGTGCGCGTAGGGGCTCTCGCCGGTGCGCGGGTCCCCGTAGCCCCGGGTGGAGGCATAGACGAGCCGCGGGTTGACCTCGCGCAGACGCTCGTAGGCGAGACCGAGGCGATCCATCACGCCGACGGTGAAGTTCTCCACGAGCGCGTCCGCGCCGGCGACGAGCGCCAGCAGCTCCTCGACGCCCTCGGGCGTTCTGAGGTCGATGACGATGCCGCGCTTGCCCCGGTTGACGCTGTTGAAGTAGCCGCCGAAGGCGCGCAGCTCGTCCTCGTCCGCGTAGGGGCCGAGCGTGCGCGTGACGTCGCCGTGCGGGGGCTCGACCTTGATCACGTCGGCGCCGAGGTCGGCCAGCAGCATCGTCCCGAAGGGGCCGGCGAGGGCGTGCGTGAGGTCGATCACCCGGACGCCGTCGAGCGGACCGCTCATCGGGCCGCTCCGGTCCTGCGGACGCCGTCCACTGCGCTGTGCGACCTCATCGCTCCTCCTTCGCTCGGGAGGGCGAGGCTACGGGCCGGGGCACGAGCGGCGTCGCTTCGGGACGACGCCGGGTTTGTCGATCCGCACAAGGCGTGGCCAGCGGACCCCCGGCGGCTGGCGAGACCGCCGTTTAGCGTCGCACCGCTGACGTCTCCAAGAAAGGCAGAGGTTGCATGGGAGTTCTCGATGACAAGGTGGCGATCGTCACCGGCTCGGGCCGCGGCATCGGACGCGCGACGGCCGAGCTGCTCGCACAGCACGGCGCGCGGGTCGTGGTCAACGACCTCGACGCCGACGCCGCGCGGGAGACGGCCTCGGCCCTCGCCGGCGAGAGCGTGGTCCACACCGGCGACCTCACCAAAGAGGGGGTGCCGGACGCGCTCGTCCAGCAGGCGGTCGATGCGTGGGGCAGGATCGACATCATCGTCAACAACGCCGGATACGCGATGGACGGGGTCGTCCACAGACTGAGCGACGACGCGTTCCAGCGGATGCTCGACATCCACGTCGTCGTCCCGTTCCGGGTCGTGCGCGCCGCCGCGCCGTATCTGCGCGAGCCGGCGAAGGCCGAGCGCGCGGAGGGCAGGGAGGTCTTCCGCAAGATCGTGAACGTGACCTCGATCGCCGGCACCATGGGCGCTCCAGGGCAGGCGAACTACGCCGCCGGCAAGGCGGCGGTCGTCGGGCTGACGAAGACGCTCGCGAAGGAGTGGGCGCAGTTCAAGATCAACGTGAACGCGATCGCGTTCGGCTGGGTCGAGACCCGGCTCACGGGTGCGATGGACGCCGACAACACGATCGAGATCGACGGAGAGGCGCTGCAGCTCGGGATCCCCGAGCGGATGCGTGAGGCGGCGCCGTCGCTCGCGCCGCTCGGCCGCCCCGCGACCGCCCAGGAGGCTGCCGGCGGGATCTTCCTGCTGTGCTCGCCGTGGGCGAACTTCATCCACGGGCAGGTGATCAACGTCACCGGCGGGCAGGCGATCGGGATGGTCGCATGACGTCAATTACCGTGAAGCGGATTAAGGACTAGTCACACCGGTCACAAGGTGGTATACCCCACCGTGGCCTGGTGAGCAGGTCGGGAGAGGAGGAGATGGTCGTGTCGGTCGAAGCCGCAGCCGCGGAGGTTGGTCCGCGCGCAAGCCACGAGCCGGACGTAGAGGACGTCGTCGCCGCGTTCGACGTGATCGCGGGCGCGCTCAGCGCCGAGACCGATCTCGACGGTCTCCTCCACCTGATCGCGGAGCGCGTCTGCCTCGTGATCGGCGTCAGCCGCTGCGCGCTGTATCTGAAGGACACCGACCACGGCCTGTTCCGTGGTCGCGTCGCGCACCCCGGCCCCCGTCGGGACGCGGAGGCGTGGATGAAGAAGTCGGTCGCCGGCATCGAGGCCGACCGCTTCACGCAGGAGATCCTCACGACCAAGGAGCCGGTCCTGATCGTCAACGCGCGGGAGGATCCGCGCCCGATGCGCCGCGCGATGCTCGAGTGGGACATCCACTCGATGCTCGGCGTCCCGATGATCCTCCGCGACGAGGTGATCGGGCTGCTCTTCCTCGACAACGCGAAGGAGCCGCACGACTTCACGCCCGCCTCGCAGCGGCTCGCGGTCGCGCTCGCGAACCTCAGCGCCGTCGCCATCTCGCAGGCCCGCCGCGGCGCGGAGATGCGCGAGACGCTCCAGACGGTCGTGCGGCAGAACCGCCTGCTGCGGCAGGTCTCGGCGATGGACGACCGCCTCAGCCAGCAGGTGCTCGACGGCGCCACCCTGGAGGAGATCGCGGCCTCGATCGTCTCGATGACGACCCACCCCTGCGCGATCTACGACGAGAGCTTCCAGCAGCTCGCGGTCGGCCTCCGGCCCGGCGACGAGTCGGCCGTGCCCCGGCTGATGGAAAGCTCGATCCGCACCGCGAGCGAGGTCGCGGAGGCGCTCGCCGAGGTCAAGCCCGGCTCGCCGAAGGTGATCGGGCCCTTCCCCTCCCACGGCCTGCACCATCGCCACCTCGTGGCGCGCGTCCAGGGGCGCGCCGACGCCTGCGGCTACGTCGTGCTGATGGACCACGGCCGACGGCTGAGCGCCTTCGACGCGATGCTCGCGCGCCGGGCCGCGACGATGGTCGCGCTCGAGCTGAGCGCCGAGCGACGCGCCGTCGACGCCGACGCGCACGCGCGCGAGTCGCTGGTGCGGGATCTGCTCCACGGCCTCGACCAGCAGGGCTCGCTCGGACGGCGGGCCGGCTTCCACCAGCTGCCGCTCGACGCCCCCCACGTCGTCGCCCTGCTGAGACCGCGGGACGGCTCCGACGCCGCGCCGCCGTCGGCCGCCGCCGTGCGCGCGGCGTGCCCCGCGGCCGGCTGGTGCGAACGTCCCTTCTGCGCCGCCGACGAGGCCGGCGCGACGCTGCTGGTCCCGCTGCCCGCCGACGTCAACCGGCGCGCCGGGGTCGCGGAGGCGAAGCGACGCGTCGAGGAGCTGGTCGAGCGGATCGCGCCCGGCGGCGGCCTGATCGCCGCGATCTCGCCCGTCTGCCGGGGCATCGCCGACTACACGCGGGCGATTCCCGAGTGCCAGCAGATCATCCACTGGATGACGACCATGCTGGCCGACGACGGCGTCGCCGTGCTCGCGACCGACGACCTCGGCGCCGGTCGGCTGCTGCTCGCCTCGACGAACCCGGAGACGGCCGAGCGCTTCGCGACCGACGCCGCCGGAGCGCTGCTCGAGGCCGGCAGCGACCGCGCCCAGCTGCTCGCGACGCTCGCGGGCTTCCTCGACACCAACCGCAACGTCCGGGCGACCGGCGCCGTCCTCGGCATCCACGAGAACACGGTGCGCTACCGACTCGGCAAGATCGCGGAGCTGACCGGGCTCGACGTGACCGCCAGCGCCGAGGACCAGCTCACCGCTCAGTTCGCGATGCTCGTCTTCAAGCTGCGCGGCTGGCTGGGGCCGTGGACCAGCAGGTGCGACGGCCACGCCCTCGACGCGGAGGCGGATCCGTCGTTCGAGGACGCCGGGCAGACGAACGTCGTGCCGATCGCGCCCGGCGTGTAGGCAGAGGCCGGGGCGCTACACGAGCCAGCGCGAGACGGCCTCGGCGACGCAGACCGGCTTCTCGCCGCCCTCGCACTCGAACGTCTGGAGCACGACCGTCTGGATCCCCCCGGCGACCTCGGTCGCGCGCGCAAGCTCAGCGCGCATCCGGACGCGGCGGCCGACCGGCACCGGCGCCGGAAAGCGGACCTTCTCGTAGCCGTAGTTGAGCGCCATCGCGAAGCCGGTCACCTCGAACAGCTCGGCGTTGAACCGCGGGCCCAGCGACAGGGTGTAGAGGCCGTGGGCGATCGTGCCGCCGAACGGCGTCGCGGTCGCCCGCTCGGGATCGACGTGAATCCACTGGAAGTCGCCGGTGTTCTCGGCGAACGCGTCGATCGCCTCCTGCGTGACGTCGTGCCAGGCGCTCACGCCCAGCTCTGCTCCGACGTGGTCGCGGACCCCGTCGACACCTTCGATGCGTGTGGTCATCGGGCGACGATAGCCCGGCGCCCGGCAGCCGGACCGGGGGTCGCAGGGGCCCACTTGTGCGCACCGACAACCCGCGCGGCAGCGGGCCGCGCGCGGGCCCGGCGACGGGGCGATGCTGGCGTCATGAGCACGGCATCGCAGGATCACGACAGTCCGCCGACCGCGTTCACGCGCGCGGTCGCGGAGCGCCTCGCCGGCGTCGACGGCGCGGCGCTCCATCCGACGGCGCTCGAGCGCGCACGGCACGCGCTGCTCGACTGGCTCGGCACCACGCTGACCGGCTCGACCGAGCCGGGCGCCCAGATCGTGCGGCGGGTCGTCGCGGCCGAGGGCGGCGCCCCGCACAGCTCGGTGCTCGGCACGGCGATGCGCACGAGCGCGCAGCGCGCGGCGCTCGCGAACGGCCAGGCCGCCCACGCGATCGACTTCGACGACAGCTTCCCCCCGGCCCAGACGCACGGCACGGCGTGCATCGCCACGGCGTCGTTCGCGGCCGCGCAGGCACGCGGGTCGGACGGCAGAGCGCTGCTCGAGGCGATCGTCGCCGGCTTCGACGCGCTCCACCTGGTCGGGCCCGCGATCGGGCCCTCGCATTACGCCCGCGGCTTCCACAACACGGGGACGCTCGGCGCGATCGGCGCCGCGGCCGCGGCCGGACGGCTCGCGGGCCTGGAGCCCGAGCCGCTCGCCGCCGCGCTCGGCCTCGCCGCCAACCAGGCGGCCGGCTTCAAGGCCGTCTTCGGCACGATGGCGAAGCCGCTGAACGCCGGCAAGGCCGCGGCGAGCGGCCTGCTCGCGGTGGAGCTGGTGGCCGCCGGCTTCACCGCGCCGTTCGACGCGATCGAGGCGCCCGTCGGCTTCGCGTGGACGCACAGCGACGACTTCGACGCCGCGCGCGCCCCGTTCGGGGATGCCGCCGGCGCCGGGATCGGCGGGACGATCTTCAAGCTGCACGCCTGCTGCCATGCCACGCACTCGACGCTCGAGGGCATGCGCGAGCTGGTCGCCGCACACGCGCTCGAGCCCGACGCGGTCGAGCGGATCGTGCTCGAGATCTCCGAGGGCTCGCCGGACATCTGCGGGATCGCCGCGCCGGACACCGGGCTCGAAGGCAAGTTCAGCCTCGCCCACGTCGCCGCTCTCGCGCTCACGCGCGGGGACACCGGCCCCGGCGGCTTCACCGACGAGGTCGTGCGAGACCCGCGGCTGCGGGCGATCCGCGAGCGCGTCGAACTCAGGCCGGTCGCGTCCCGCGGGATGTTCGCGAGCGAGGTGACGGTGGTGATGGCCGACGGCACGAGCCACCGAGCCGAGGTCGACGTGCTCAGACCGGCGGGCGACGATCAGCTCGCGGACCAGTGGGACGTCCTGGCGGCGAAGCTCATCGCCCTCGCCGCGCCGGTCGTCGGCGCCGCGGCGGCGGCAGGCCTGCGCGACGAGGTCGCACGGCTCGACGGCGCCCCCTCGGTCGAGCCGCTTGCCGCGCTCGCTCGCGTCGACCACGCGTAGGCGCCCCTTCGACGCGGGCCCGCCGCCCCGTCGGCGGCGGGCCCGCGTCCCGTGCGCGGGACGGAGCCGCGCGGCCGGGCCGTCCCCCCCGCCCGCGCGGAGGAGGAGCGCGGGCGAGGGCACGTCGTCAGGGCACGATCACGCCGCGCACGACCGTCCCCGCGTGCATCGCGTCGAACGCCTCGTTGACGTCCTCCAGCGCGAAGGTGCGCGTGACCATCGCCTCGAGGTCGAGCCGCCCGTTCTCGACCAGCGAGACGAGCGTCTGCAGGTCGCGGTGGACCTGTGCCGAGCCATAGGTGCAGCCCTTGATGGCTCTCTCGTGGTGCAGCTCGAACGCGTTGAAGGAGATCACGTCCTCGTTGCGCGCCGCGCCGACCATCACCGCGGTGCCGCCGCGCCGGGCCATCTCGTAGGCCTGCTTCATCGTGTCGGGCCGTCCCACGACCTCGAACGCGTAGTCGACGCCGCGCCCGCCCGTCAGCTCGCGCACGAGGGCGACCGGGTCGCCCTCCGTCGGATCGACCAGCTCGGTCGCGCCGAACTGCGTCGCGACCTCGCGCTTGAGCGCGACCGGATCGACGGCGAGGATCCGCGCGGCTCCGGCGATCGCGGCGCCCTGGATGACCGACTGGCCGACGCCGCCGCAGCCGATCACGGCGACCGTCGAGCCGGGCTTCACGCGGGCGGTGTTGAGCGCCGCGCCGACGCCGGTCGTGACGCCGCAGCCGAGCAGCGCGAGCTGCTCGCCGGGGAGGTCGGTCTCGACCTTCAC
Organism: Solirubrobacterales bacterium; assembly: GCA_015655225.1. Taxonomy (GTDB): domain Bacteria; phylum Actinomycetota; class Thermoleophilia; order Solirubrobacterales; family Solirubrobacteraceae; genus Conexibacter. The sequence goes on from JAATFK010000249.1 coordinate 15,772, forward strand.
CGCCATCGACTCGTCGATCACCATCTCGTCCGCGAACGTGCCGAGGCCGTTGAGCCCCTCGAGCTTGCCGTCCCCCTCGGCGCGCTCGGAGTGCTTGACGTGGTGGATCACGGGGTGGTGGTCGCAGAGGTTCGTCTCGTCGCGGACGCAGTGCCAGCACTGCCCGCAGGCGGCGTAGAGCGCGGCGACGATGCGGTCGCCGGGCTTCACGCGCGTCACGTGCTCGCCGACCTCCAGCACGGTGCCCGCGCCCTCGTGTCCCATGATCACCGGCAGCTCCAGTGGATAGAGCCCGCTCATCGCCCACCAGTCCGAGTGGCAGACGCCGCTGGCCTCCACCTGCAGGCGGACGTCTCTCGGGCCGAGCGGAAACGAGTCGATCCGTTCGATCACCAGCGGCTCGTTGTACTCCAGCAGGATCGCGCCCCTCATCGTGCCTCTCTCTCGTTGCGCAGGGCGGCAGTCGCCGCCGTGTCGATCGTCAGTCCCTCGGGGTCGTGCTCGGGATCGCCGAGCACGACGACGCCGTAGTCGCTCGCCGCTCCCGCCACGCTCACGTAGCCGTCGCGCACGTCGCGCACGACCCGCTCCGGCTCGCGCGCGAACGGATCGCCCCAGCCGCCGCCGCCGTTCGTGCGATAGCGGTACACGGCGCCGCGCTCGGTGTGACGGATCGGCACGTCCGCGTAGAAGACGTACTCGCCGTCGCGATCCGGCAGCTGCGTCTCGGCGTCGAGCACGCCGCCGATCGGCGTCGCCGCGCGAAACGACGCGGGCGCGTCGTCGGGCAGGCGACCGCGACCGATCACGTCGAACGTCTCCGGCGCGAAGGTCCAGACGCCGCCGCCGGCGCCGTCGCGGCCGCCGTTGACGCCGAAGCCGCTGGCGTGGCGCAGGTGCAGCGGCGTCGAGTAGTGCTCCGCCGCCGTCGTCCAGAGCGAGTCCTTCAGCACCGCGGCGCCGCCGCGGTTCGCGCCCGCCCCGCCCGTGTCCGGCGCGTACTCCTTGCGCAGGAGGATCATCGGGCTCTCGGCCTCGCACGCCTCGACGGCGGTGTCGAGGTTGTTGGCGAGATAGATGACCTGGTAGCTGTCGGCGTCGCCGTGCTTGGTGGCGCCCCACGGTCCGTGCTCGCCGCCGGCGTGCAGCGCGCTGACCCAGGGCGTGCCGTCGTCGCGCACGCCGTTGGCGTTGTGCATCGAGCCCGAGCCGAGGTCGCCGCCGATCGCGTCCTCGCCGAGCACGTCGGCGAGCGCCCGGAAGATCGCGTGGACGACGGGCTGCGTGCTCTCCCAGTAGACCATGATCGCGCCGTCGGGAGGCATCGCGGAGACGAGCGTGCCCGGCGGCAGCACGACGTCGACCGGACGGAACGCGCCCGAGGTGAACGGGCTCTTCGGGTCGACGAGGAACTTCAGCGCGACGCCGACCGCCGTCTTGGCGTCCATCCAGCCGGCGTTGATGCACGTGCGCGCCTGGCGCGAGGTGCCGCTGAAGTCGACCTCGGCGCGCTCCCCCCGCTTGACGATCCGCACCGCGACCGTGAACTGCTCCTCCGCGTCGATGCCGTCCGCGTCGATCGTGTCGCGTCCCTCGTACACGCCGTCCGGCAGCCGTTGCAGCGCGTCGCGCATCGTCTCCGCCGAGCCGTCGCACGCGTAGCGCATCGCCCCGATCGTGGCGGCCGCGCCGTAGCGCTCGCAGGTCTCCAGCAACAGCCGCTCGCCGAGCAGGACGTTCTGGAAGATCGTCTTGATGTCCGGCAGGATCAGGTCGCCCATGCGGGCGTTGTCGAAGATCAAGCCGAACGTCGACCGCACCGGCTGGTCGTGCTGGTACATCAGCATCGGGGGGAGCACGAGGCCGTTCTCGTAGACGTTGCGCTTCGTCGCGCTGAATCCGGCGGGGACCGTGCCGCCCATGTCGAGCATGTGCGCCTTGAGGTTCACGAACGCGACGATCCGCCCGTCGACGAACACCGGGCGCACGAACAAGATGTCGTTGACGTGGTTGCCGACGCGATACGGATCGTTCGAGACGAGCACGTCGCCGGGCCGCAGCCGCTCCGGCCCGTACTCCTCGACCACGTTGCGCGTCCCGTCGGCCATCGTGCCGAGGAACAGCGCGAGGCTGTCGCTCACCGCCGGCATCGGATAGTCGTGCTCGGGGGGCCCGGAGATCGTCGCGGCGAAGTCGTACCAGTCGCGCAGCGAGGCCGAGAACGCGTTCGTCAACAGGCCCGTGCACATGTGCTTGACGACGTAGCGCAGGCGACTCGCGAGGACCGTCGCGGTGAACCGGTCGCCGTCGTAGCGAGCCGCGAACTCCGCCTCGGACAGCTCGCGCAGCGGGATTCGCTCGCTCATGCGCGCTCGATCACGATCTCGGCGCGCGTGCCGACGGTCGCGGTGTGCCCCGGCGGCACGAACGTCGTGGACATCGGCTCGCGCAGCAGCGCCGGGCCCCCGATCCGATCGCCCGCGCGGAGGTCGTCCCGCTCATGCTCGACCGCCTCGAGCTCGCCGTCACCGAGGTGGCGCAGCGGAAGCGTCCGGGCCGGCGCGAGCGGCGCGCCGGCGCGCGCCGGGAGCCGCGGGTAGTCGACCTTCTCGGAGGGGACGACGACCTGGACGCGGTACGTGACGCCCTGCACCGGGATCTGCTCGAAGCGGTTGCCGGTGCGCGTCTCGTACTCGCGGTGGAAGCTCTCGACCATCCGGGCGACGCCGGCCGGCGTGACGCGCCCGGCCGGGGCCTCGACGAACGGCGTCTCCCAGCTCTGGCCGAGCAGCCGTCCGTCGAAGCTCCGCAGCACGCGGACCTCCTCGCGCGGACGGCTCACCCGCGCCAGCATGCGCTCCTCCATCTCCGCGAAGACGGCGTCGATCTCTCCTGCCGCGTCGGGCTCGAGCAGTCGGTAGGCGCTGCGGCTGTCGGCGTAGACGAGGTCGGCGCTCAGCAGTCCGAGCGCGCTGAAGAGGCCGGGATGCGGTGGGACGACGACGCGCCGGACGCGCACGAGCTGCATCACCGAGGGCAGCAGCATCGGCCCGGCCGCGCCGTAGGCGACGAGCGTGTAGTCGCGCGGGTCGACGCCGTGGGAGATCGCGATGTCGAGCAGCCCCTCGGCGATGTTGTTGAGGCCGAGGTTCCACGCGTAGGAGACGCGGTGGGCGAAGTCGAACGGCAGCGGCAGCGCCTCGAACGCCGCCCGGGCGAGCTCCGTGCTCAGCGCCATGCGGCCGCCCGCGAAGCGCTCCGGGTCGAGGATGCCCATCAGCAGCGCCGCGTCCGTCATCGTCGGCGCCGTGCCGCCTCTGCCGTAGCACGCGGGGCCCGGGTCGGCGCCCGCGCTCTCGGGTCCGACGCGCAGCTCGCCCGTGGTCGAGGCGGTCACGATCGAGCCGCCGCCGGCACCGAGGGTCGCGATCTCGGTCGAGAGCGCGTTGACGACGAGGTCGTGCTCGATCTCGAAGGTCGTGTTCACGAACGGCTTGCCGTCGGTCACGATCGAGATGTCGCACGAGGTGCCGCCGACGTCGGCGCAGATCAGGTTCGGCTCGCCGACGACGGAGCCGAAGTGCGCGCTCGAGACGGTCCCGGCAGCCGGTCCCGCGAAGATGATCTTCGCGGGGCTCTCCATCGCGAAGTCCGACGACAGCAGCATCGCGGCGCAGTCGGCGAAGTTGAGGTCGCCGCGGAAGCCCAGCTCGCCGAGGCCCGCCTGCAGCCGCGCCGTGTAGCCGCCGTAGACGATCTTCATGAAGACGTCGACGACCGTCGTGGAGGCCCGCGCGTACTCCTTCGCCAGCGGCGAGACCTCGGAGGAGATCGAGCAGGGGACGTCGCCGAGCACGTCGTGCACCAGCTCACGCAGCCGCCGCTCGTGGGTCGCGTCCACATAGGCGTGCAGCAGGCAGATCGCGACGCCGTCGACGTCGCAGCGCCGCAGCAGCGCGAGCTGTTCACGCGCCTGCTCCTCGTCGAGCGCGATCAGCGGCTCGCCCGAGGCCGTCATCCGCTCGCGCACGCCGCGGCGCAGGTAGCGGGGGACGAGCGGCGCGGCGGCGTCGCCGTAGGGTCGCCGCCAGGACGCGTCGGTCAGCGCCTCGAACGGACGCCACGTGTTGCCGATGTCGAGGATGTCGCGGTGGCCCTCCGTCGTCAGGAACCCGACCTTGTGGAGCCGGCGGGTGATGACCGCGTTGAGCCCGACGGTGCTCGCGTGGTTGAAGGTCGGCATCTCGGCGACGCCGACGATGCCCGCGCCCTCGAGCACGGCGTCCTCCGGCGCCGCCGGCCGGCTGGGGACCTTGCCGGTGACGATCCGCCCGTCCTTGATGGCGATCACGTCGGTGAACGTGCCGCCGACGTCGACGCCGATCACAGCGAGTCCTCGAGCATGGCGATCGGGCCGAGCCGCGACCACCGCTCCCGCGAGGAGGAGACGAGACAGCCCGGGCACTTGACGACCTGGAACCAGCCGCCCTCGGAGAGGACCGGATAGGCCTCCAGCTCGTTTCCTCCGCACGCCTCGCACGTGCCCTCGACCGCCACGCGCTCGACATGCAACTGCCGTTCGACCGACCGTGGATAGCCGCTCACGACGCCTCCTCTCTCGCTCCTGTCGACACCACGCTGACGGACCGTCGCCGCCCGCGCGGGCGTGCGGCGACGGTCCCTTGTGGCCTCCGACAAGTCGCCTAGAACTCCGGCTTGTAGGTGTCGATGTTCGCCTTCGTGTAGATCTCGAACGGGAGCGGCCCGACGCGCGGGACCTTCTTGCCGTCGAAGGCGTCCATCAACGAGTTGATCGAGTTGACGGCCTCGGAGTAGGGGTAGGTCGGCGTGGTGAGCGCGACCGTCCCGTTTCTCACGAGCGCGGTGACCGCGCCCGAGCCGCCGAAGTCGGCGAGCTTCACCTTCGCGCCCTTGCCGGCCTGCTGGATGGCTCTGGACGCGCCGACGGTGACGTCGGAGTAGTCGGTGATGATGAGCGTCAGGTCCGGGTTGGACTGCAGCAGCGACTGTGCCGCGGCGTAGCCCTTCGTCGTCGTGTAGTCGGTGCGCTGCTCGCCCACCACGTCGAAGTCCTTGTTCGTCTTCTTGAGGGTGGCGATGTCGGCGTCGAAGTCCTTCGACAGGGAGTCGACGGCCAGCCCGGTGATGAGGCCGACTCTCTGGGGGCCGGGGAACTGTCTGACGATCGCGTTCAGCCAGTCCTGCATCCGCTGCAGCGTGAAGTAGCCGGCGACGAAGTTCAGCGTGCCCGGCTGCCACAGCCCGGCGGTCGTCGGCTGCGCGTAGCGGCCGCACAGCGGCTGGTCGAACACGGAGACGACGATCCCTCTCGCCGGCGCGGTCTTGCTCGCGATGTTGCACATCAGGTTCGCGTCGACCGGGTCGAGCGAGAAGGCGTTGAATCTGCCCGACTGAATTGCCGTCTGCATCTGGTTGAACTGTCTCTGGGGATCGAAGGCGCCGTCGTACAGGGTCACGCCGATCCCGTTGTCTCTCGCCGCTCTCAGCGCCCCGCGCTTCTCGGCGGCGCCGTAGGCGTTGCCGCTGCCGAAGATGTAGAACGCCAGTCTCGGTCTCCCCGAGACCTTCACCGGGCTGCTCGTCCCGACGTCC
>JAATFK010000667.1 GCA_015655225.1 Solirubrobacterales bacterium
GCTGCTGCGGGAGGACCCCGAGCGGGTCGAGGCGCTGATCGCGCTGGAGGACCGGATCGCCGAGCGCGCCGTCGCCGCGCGCGAGGCGGGGCGCACCTCGCGCGATGCGGTGCAGGACGCCTACGACGTGCCGCGCAACGTCCTCGAGCGGCTGGAGCAGCTGGAGGTGCTGACGCCCGACGGCCACGGCTACGACGGCGACGACGTGAAGATCATCGAGGCGATCTCGCGCTTCCGCGCGGGCGGCTACGACGAGGCGATCGGCTTCACCGTCTACGACACGATCCGCTACCGCGAGGCGCTCGCGCCGCTCGTCGAGGAGGAGGTGCGGGTCCTGCTCGGCCGCCTCGCCGGCACGGTCGACGAGGACCGCGCGGTCGAGATCATCGCCTCCGGCGCGGAGCCGCTGCGCGAGCTGATCGGGGCGATGCACTCGAAGCAGCTGCTGGCCGAGCTGCGCCGCCAGCACGAGCAGCGCGCGCAGGCCTGATCACCAGCGCGCCTCGTGGCGCTCCATCACGCCGAAGCCTTGGGCCAGCCCGACGCCGCCCGGCAGCGTCCCGCTGAAGGTCCCGAACGGCTGGCGGTAGGAGCTGCGCACGAGCAGCAGGTTCTCGCGCCGCTCGCGCACCGCCTCCTGGTGGAAGGCGAGCGCGCCGCCGTCGCTCGTCGCGACCGCGCCGAGGTCCTCGGCGAACGTCGCCGGGGCGGCCTCGCGCTCGGCGCCGTCGAGCCACACGGTCCGCTCGGAGTCGTGCGGCGGGTCGTTGATCCCGGCGACGAGGTTCCAGGCGGCGGCGCGGCCGTCGACCGTCGTCCCGACGCCGGCCGACCAGCGCCAGCTCGTGTGGCGCGCGTGGTACCCGGCGCTGTCGTCGACGATCGCGCGCGCATCGAGCGCCAGCTCGCGGCCGTCGAGCACGACCCCGCCGTGCGCCCGGACGCCGCCCTGCTTGCGCGTCCAGGCGTAGGCGTCGCCGCTCGGGCAGACGCACTCGACACCGTCGACCTCGTCGAGCGTCAGATCGATCCGCACGCCGGCGCGCGCGTCCTCCACCAGCACGTGACCGGGCTGGTCGAGCCCGAGCCGCACGCCCGAGCGTGCGCCGAGCGTCGTGCGCTCCCGCAACCGCGGCGGCAACTCCGCGGGGCGGCGGTCCCACACCGCCCAGAAGCTCTGGTGCGCCGGGCCGACCCGCACCGCGCCGACGCACAGCATCAGCTCCGGCCCGTAGACGCCGACGTAGCGCCACTGCTTCAGCGGCCGCCGGCCGCGCCAGCCGGGCAGCGCCGCGGGCGGCAGCGGCAGGTCCGCGAGCGACGCCGGACGGGGGGCGCCGTAGCGGCCGCGAAGAGAGGGCTGGGGATCGGTCGAGATGCGCGGTATCCTTCCAGCTCGTGATTGACTGACCAGTCAATCTGTCCAGCTCCCTGGGGGGAGGCCCCGCCGTGCGCGCCGCAGCGCTCCAGCTGAACTCTACCGAGGACCGCGACCGCAACCTCGCCACCGCCGACCGGCTCGTCCGGGCCGCCGCCGCTGACGGCGCGACGCTCGTCGCCCTGCCGGAGAAGTGGAGCCTGCTCGGCACCGAGGAGCAGCTCGCCGCGGGCGCCGAGCCGCTCGACGGCCGCGCGATCTCCTGGGCGCGGGGGATCGCCCGCGAGCTGGGGATCGACCTCGTCGCCGGCTCGATCGCGGAGCGCCGAGCGGGCCACGAGCGGATCGCGAACACGAGCGTCCACGTCGGTCCTGACGGCGAGCTGCAGGCCGTCTACCGCAAGATCCACCTCTTCGACGTCGAGGTCGGCGGCACCGTCTACCGCGAGTCCGACGGCGCCGAGCCGGGGGAGGAGATCGTCACGAGCACGCTCGACGACGGCACCGGCCTGGGGCTGGCGGTCTGCTACGACCTGCGCTTCGCCGAGCTGTTCCGGATCCTCGCGCTGCGCGGGGCGCTCGTCGTGACCCTGCCGAGCGCCTTCACGCTCGCGACGACGCGCGACCACTGGGAGCCGCTGCTGCGCGCGCGGGCGATCGAGAACCAGACGTTCATGGTCGCGCCGAACCAGATCGGCGTGGCGCCGCCCGGCAACCGCAGCGGCGGCCGCTCGCTGATCGTCGACCCGTCGGGGACCGTGCTCGCGACCGCCCCCGACGCCGAGTGCCACGTCGTCGCCGACCTCGACCTGGAGCGCCAGGCGGAGATCCGCGCCGCGCTCCCGGCGCTCGCCAACCGCCGCCCGCAGGCGTACGCGTGGCCGCAGGAGGCGCGGGTCTGATGGCGCGCGCCTCGGGAGGAGCGGTCGAGAGACGCGCGGTCGACAAGCGCCGCGTGATCCTCGACGCCGCCGTCCGCGTCTTCGCGCGCCAGGGCTTCCACACCTGCCGCGTCTCCGACATCGCCGACGAGGCGGGCGTCGCCTACGGGCTCGTCTACCACTACTTCAAGTCGAAGGACGAGATCCTCGACACGCTCTTCCTCGAGCGCTGGGACATCCTCCTGAGCGCGATCCAGGAGGTCGACCGCCAGGAGATCCCGGTGCGCGAGAAGCTCTTCGCGATCGCCTCGTTCATCGTCGACTCCTACCGGCACGACCCCGAGCTGATGAAGGTGATCATCGTCGAGGTCACACGCGCCGCGAACACCTTCGGCAGGACGCACCTGGCGCAGATCCGGGAGGCCTACGACCAGATCGCCACGATCGTCGCGCGCGCCCAGCGGGAGGGGGTCCTGCGCTCCGACGTGACGGCCGACTTCGCCGCGCTCGCGTTCTACGGCGCGGTCGAGCAGGTGCTGACCGGTTGGATCTTCGCGTTGCTTCCGACCGGAGAGCGGGAATACGAGGAGGCCAAGCACCTCATTGTCGAGACGATCTGCGGCGGGCTCGAACGAACCGAGGGCCAACGACCTGCCGCCGGGAGCCGTGATTGAATGCCAGACCTGATGAAGGAAAGCGATCTCGTCAAGCGACTCGTGTGGTCC
>JAATFK010000479.1 GCA_015655225.1 Solirubrobacterales bacterium
TTCGGTTCGTCGGAGCTGTCGACGCTGATCGTGCAGGCCGAGCAGGCGAACCAGGATATCGGCGCGGCCAAGGCGCGCATCGAACAGGCGGACGCGCAGGTGCGCATCAACGGCGCTTCGCTGGTCCCGCTCATCCAGGGCGGCGGCGAAGGCAGCGTGCAGAAATCGCCGGGAACCCGGACGGTCGGCGGGCTGCAGACGACGCTCAACGCCAGCTACGAGCTCGATTTCTGGGGAAAGAACCACGCCACGGTCCGCTCGGCGCAGGCGACAGCGCTGTCCTCGCGCTTCGCCGAGGAGGTCGTCGCGCTCGGCGTGGTGACGGACGTCGCCAACACCTATTTCGCGCTGATGTCGGCGCAGGAACGGCTGGCGATCGCCCGTGACAACGTCAAGAGCGCCCAGACCATCCTCGACGCCATCAATGGCCGCGTCGACGTGGGGACGGCCTCGGGGCTCGACCGCGCGCAGCAGCAGACCGTGCTCGACCAGCAGCGCGCCACTATCCCGCCGATCGAGCAGGAGATCCGCACCGACCAGACAGCGCTCGCGCTGCTGCTGGGGCGGCCTCCGGTGACGCTCGCCGTCAAGGGGGGGCGGCTCGCGAGCCTCAAGGCGCCGCGCGTCGCTCCGGGCATGCCGGCCGAACTGCTGCTCCGCCGGCCCGACGTGCGCGAGGCGGAGGCCAATCTCGCCGCGACCGACGCCGACGTCACCGCCGCCCGCGCGGCCTTCCTGCCGTCGATCGACCTGACGGCGCAGGGCGGCTTCGAGAGCGTGGCGCTGAAGTCGCTGTTCGCCTCCCAGTCCGCGCTCTACTCGCTGACCGCCGGCCTCACCCAGCCGATCCTCGACCCGACGCTGCCGGGCAACCTGGACAACGCCAAGGGAACCTATCGCGAGAACCTCTACGCGTACCGGAAGGCGGCCATCCAGTCCTTCGTGGACACCGAGAACGCGCTGATCGCGGTCCGCAAATCCGCCGAGCAGGAGCGGCTGCAGGGCAACGCCGTCAAGAGCGCGCGCGAGGCGTTCAACATCGCGCAGGCCCAGATGAAGGAAGGCACGATCGACATCGTCACCATGCTGGCCACCCAGCAGACGCTGTTCTCGACGCAGGACGCGCTGGTCGAAGCGCGGCTGGCGCGCTTCCAGGCCTATGTCTCGATGTTCGAGGCCCTCGGCGGGGGCTGGGCGGCTTCGGGCCAGGCGCCGGGCGGGACTCCGCTGCCGGAAAGCGCGATCAAATGAAACGCGTCATCATTCTTCTTCTGGTCGTCGCCGCGGGCGTCGCCGCATGGCGGTTCTGGCCGCCGCCGTTCGGCCTCCCCTTCCTCAGCGCGACGAGCGACGCCGGTGGAACTTCGCAGCAGCACTCGCGCCGGAGCGGCCGGCGCGGCGGCTTCAGCGACCAGCCGACTCCCGTCGTCGCGACGGACGCCAAGCGGCAGGACGTGCCGGTGTTTCTCGATGGAGTCGGCACCTTCCAGGCGCCGAACACGGTCACCGTGCGCGCCCAGGTCGACGGCACGCTGGTCGAGGTCGCGTTTCGCGAAGGGCAGGACGTGAAGGCCGGCGACGTGCTGGCGCGGATCGACCCGTCGACCTATCAGGCGCAGTACGATCAGGCGGTCGCCCAAAAGGCGCAGTTCGAAGCCCAGCTCGCCAACGCCCAGCGCGACTACGAGCGCTATTCGCGTCTCGCAAAGAACGACTATGGCTCGCAGCAGCAGGCGGAGACCGCGAAATCCTCCGTCGCACAGCTCGAAGCGCAGGTGCGCTATTACGCTGCGATGATCGACCAGCAGAAGGCGACGCTTGACCGCACCGTGGTGCGCGCGCCGATCGACGGCCGCACCGGCGTCCGCGGCGTCGATCAGGGCAACTACGTGACGGCCGGCGAGACCACCGGCATCGTCACCATCACCCAGCTCAAGCCGATCGCCGCGATCTTCACGCTGCCGCAGCAGAACATCACCGCAGTGACCAAGGCGATGGCGCGCGGACCCGTGCCGCTCGAGGCGCTCCCGGCCGACGGCGGCGACCCGCTCGACCATGGGACGCTCGACGTGATCGACAACCAGGTCGACCAGACGACAGGCACGGTGAAGCTGAAGGGAACCTTCCCTAACGCGACGCTCGCGCTGTGGCCGGGCCAGTTCACCAACATCCGCGTCGCCGTCGACACGCTCGATGACGTCGTCACCGTGCCGGGCCCTGCGGTCCAGCAGGGGCCGGACGGACCGTTCGTCTATGTCGTGAAGCCGGATTCGACGGTGACGCAGCGGCCGGTCAAGGTCGAGCGGCAGGACGCCGAGCTCGCCGTGATCTCCTCCGGCGTCGAGGCCGGCGACAAGGTGGTGACGACCGGCTTCACCCGCCTCCGCGACGGCGCGAAGGTCGTGCTGGGCGCCCCGGGAGACGCCGCGTCGCCTGAGGACGACGCGCCCTCCGCCAACGCCGCTCCTGACGCCGGCCGCGGCGACCGCCGCGCGCAAGGCGCGGCCCCCGCCGCGCCAGCCGCGCCGTGAACACAAGCGCGACGCTTCCTCACCTCTCCCCCGTGGGGAGAGGTCGGAGGGCTGCAAGCCATCCGGGTGAGGGGGAGCAGGGCTTTCCGGATACCGTGAAAGCCCCCTCACCCGCCGCGACTGACGCCGCGTCGACCTCTCCCCGCCGGGGAGAGGTGAAGAGCGGCGCCGTTGGCGTCTTGTCCGTCGGGCGTTGCGCGGCCTGGCCCCGGCTCTCCGCTTCACCGCGGCCGCGAAACGGCGGCGCCAGGGCGCGCTCGGCCTTCTCCCTCCTCGCAAGGGGGAGGAGAGAATGAACATCGCGGCGCCGTTCATCTCCCGGCCTGTGGCGACCACGCTGCTGGCGCTCGCCGCGCTGCTCGCGGGCGTGCTGGGCTATCTGAAGCTTCCTGTCTCGTCGCTCCCGCAGGTCGATTTCCCGACGATCCAGGTCTCGACCCGGCTGCCGGGCGCGAACCCGCAGACGATGGCGTCCCTCGTCACCGCGCCGCTCGAACGCCAGCTCGGGCAGATCCCCTCGCTCGACGCGATGACCTCGACGAGCTCCTTCGGGCTCAGCCTGATCACGCTGCGCTTCGATCTAGACCGCGACATCGACGGCGCGGCGCAGGACGTGCAGGCCGCGATCAACGCCGCGAACTCGACGCTGCCCAAGACCCTGCCCTACCCGCCGGTGTTCTCGAAGGTGAACCCGGCGAACACGCCGGTGCTCACGATCGCGCTGACTTCCGACGTGATCCCGATCCGCGACGTCTCGGACCTCGCCGACACCCTCGTCGCCCAGCGCCTCGCCGAGGTGGTCGGCGTCGGCCGCGTCGCGATCGGCGGCGGCGTGAAGCCCGCCGTGCGGGTTCAGGCGGACGTCAGGCGGCTCGCAGCCTATGGGCTCACCCTCGACACGCTGCGGACGGCGATCGCGGGCGCGAGCGTCGCGGGTCCGAAGGGCTCGCTGGACGGCCCGCGGCAGTCGTTCTCGATCTCGGCGAACGACCAGCTGACGACCGCCGACGGCTACCGCAACATCGTGATCGCGACCACCAACGGCGCCCCGGTGAGGCTGCGGGACGTCGCCGACGTCACCGACGGGCTCGAGGACACCGCAGTCTCCGCGAGCTTCCAGGGCAAGCCCGCGATCGTCATCGACGTGCAGCGCCAGCCGGGCGCGAACACCGTCGAGACGGTCGAGGCGCTGCGCCGCGCGCTACCTGAAATCCAGAAGGCGATGCCGACCGGGGTCGCGGTGTCGGTCGTCGACGACCGCACCGACACCATCAAGGCCTCGATCCATGAGGTGCAGCTGACGCTCGCGCTCTCGGTCGGGCTCGTCGTGCTTGTCGTGCTGGTGTTCCTGCGGACCTTCCGAGCCACGCTGATCGCAGGCGTCGCGCTGCCGCTGTCGCTTATCGCCACCTTCGCGGTGATGTGGCTGTTCGGCTTCAGCGTCGACAACCTGTCGCTGATGGCGCTGGTGGTGGGCGCCGGCTTCATCGTCGACGACGCGATCGTCATGATCGAGAA
>JAATFK010000374.1 GCA_015655225.1 Solirubrobacterales bacterium
ACCGTCTTCACGCTCTCGACGATGTCGAGCGACTCGATCGAGGCGGTCCGCGCGGCGACGCCCGGGCCGCTCTGGTTCCAGCTCTACCTGTGGCCACGGCGCGACGTGGTGGAGCGGCTGCTCGACCGCGCGGCGGCGGCCGGCTACGGCGCGCTCGTCGTCACGATCGACGGGCCGGTCGTCGGCAACCGCCTGCGCGACGCGCGCAACGGCTTCGCGCTCCCGGTCAAGGTGCGGCCGCGGACCGCGGCCGACGTGCTGCGCCATCCGCGCTGGCTCGCGCAGGTGCCGTCGGCGATGCAGTTCGCGAACCTGACGGAGGAGATCCCGCCGCGGGGCGGGCGCCAGATGACCGGGCACGCGGCGCTCGTCAACAGACTGCTGCTGAACCCCGGCGCCGACTGGAGCATGCTCGCGTGGCTGCGCGAGCGCTGGGCCGGCCCGCTCGCGGTGAAGGGGACGCTCACCGCCGAGGACGCCCGCCGCGCGGCCGCCTGCGGGGTCGACGGGATCATCGTCTCCAACCACGGCGGCCGCCAGCTCGACGGAGCGCCGGCGTCGCTCGACGCGCTCGCGGAGATCGTCGCGGCGGTCGGCGGCGAGGTCGAGGTGCTGCTCGACAGCGGCGTGCGGCGCGGGTCCGACGTGGTCAAGGCGCTCGCGCTCGGCGCGCGCGCCTGCCTGATCGGGCGCCCGTGGCTGTGGGGCCTGGCGGCCGGCGGGGAGGCGGGCGTGACGAGCGTGCTGGAGGTGCTGCGCGCCGAGCTGGACCGGACGCTCGCGCTGGTGGGCCGCCCGACCGTAGGGGAGCTGGACGGGAGCGTCGTCGGCCGGCCCGAGCTGGACCCGGCACACCGGCTCGGCCCGGTCGCGTAGGCCGGGCGCCGAGCGCGCCGCGACCGTCGCGGCCGGGCCGCGCCGCTGGCCCGCGCGCAACCGCGTCGCTCGCCGCCCGGCATTGCCGACCCAAGTCGAGCCCGTCGGACGCGCCCGCCGGCCCGCGCCCCGCCAGCCCTACCCCCGGAGCGCCGCCTCCAGCTCCTCGCGCGCCGCCTTCGCCGCCCCATAGAGGAGCTGCACGTCGATGCCGAGCCCGAGGTAGCGGACGCCGCGGGCGATCCACTCGGCGCCGGCGCGCGGGTCGGCGGAGAACATGCCGACCACCTTGCCGGCGGCCGCGACGCGCGCGCAGACGTCCTCCACCGTCGCGACCACGCGGGGATGGGTCACCTCGCCGGGGACGCCAAGAGACTGCGAGAGGTCGTAGGGGGCGACCATGATCAGATCGAGGCCGCCGAGCGCCAGCAGCCCGTCCAGTTCGGCATAGGCGCCGGCGCCTTCGAGCAGGACGCCCGCAATCACCGTGCGGTTCGCGCGGGCGAAGTAGTCGGGACCGCCGGCGGCGGAGTAGTCGGCCGAGCGGGCGGTCGGGCCGAGCCCGCGCTCGCCCTGGGGATGGAAGCGCGCGGCGGCGACGACCGCGCGGGCGTCCGCGACGCTCTCGACGTGGGGGACGAGTACGCCGGCCGCGCCGCTCTCCAGCGCCGCCGCGATCAGCTCCGGCCGGTTCGCCTGGACGCGCACCATCGCCGCGATCCCACGCGCGTCGGCGGCGCGCACCATCGCCTCCGCGACCTCCACTCCGAAGGCCCCGTGCTCCAGGTCGACGTTCACCACGTCGAACCCGGCCAGCGCCATGATCTCGACGCTCGCCGGCGTCGCCAGCTGAACTAACGGCCCGACGACCGCCTCGTCGCGCTCCCATCTCGCCCGCAGCGCCATCCCGTCCACACGCCCGATCCTCGCCGCTCCGGCGCCCGTGAAGCTACGACCAGAACGGAGGGGAGCGCCTGCGCCGCCCATATCATGGCTACCGACATGCCGAACGTCCCCGAGCTGGACCCGACCGACCACGAGATCCTTGCGCTCCTGCAGGAGGACGGGCGGCGGACCGTCGCGGACGTGGCGGCGCGCGTCGCGCTCTCGCCGACCGCCGTCCAGCGCCGGATCCAGCGGCTCGAGGCCGATGGGGTGATCACCGGCTACAGCGCTCATGTCGACTACACGCGGCTCGGCTGGGGGCTGGAGGCCTTCACCGAGCTGCGCTTCACCGGCACCACCAATCCCGCCGAGATGGACAAGACGGCGGCGGATCTGCCGGAGGTCCAGGCGGTCTTCACGACCGCCGGCAACCACGACGCCCTCGTCTGGATCCGCGTCCGCGACGTCAGTCACCTGCGCGACGTGATCGACCGCCTGCGCAACACCGGCAGCGTCGTCGACACCCGCACCCACATCGTCCTGGCCTCGCACGTGAAGCACGACTGGCGCCCCGGCCCCAACCCTCCGGCCCGCTGAGCGGCGCGCCGGCCCTCAGACGGGCAGCACGACCCCGTCGAGCGCCGCCAGCAGCCGCGCCGCCTCGGCCCGATACCGCTCGACGTTCGCGAGCTTGATCGCCTCGTAGCCGCGCACCATGTCCGGCAGCGCGGCGATCGTCGCGACCTGCGCGTGCGTCGCGGGCGTCAAGCGGTCCAGTGCCCGCCCGACGAGGGCCCGGTACTCCTCGATCAGCTCCCGCTCCAGCTGGCGCATCGACGTCTGGCCGAACGGGTCGAGCCGCGTGCCGCGCACCCGCCGTCCGGCGCGCAGCGCGCGGAACAGCGGCACGGCCGACTCGCCGAGCTTGATCTTGCGGTCCAGCCCGAGCGCGCGCAGCAGCGGCGGGTGCAGCATCACCTGCGCTCTCGCGCCGGGGCCGAACGCCGCCTCGCGCCGCGCCTGCTCGAACGTGTCGAGGTGCAGCCGCGCAACCTCGTACTCGTCCTTGTACGCCATCAGCTTGTGCAGCCCGCGCGCGAACGCCTCGGCGATCGCGGTGCCGCCGCCGGGCACCTCGACCGAAGCCTCGCGCCGCGCGACCCGCGCGACCGCCTCGACGTAGGTCCGCGCGTAGGCGAGGCTCTGGTAGCCGATCAGGTCGGCGGCGCGCGGCTCCAGCAGCCGCGCCAGCTCCCCGCCCGGCCCGTCCGCGCCGCCCGCCCCAAAGCCGCTCCGCGCGACGAGCTGCCACGCCCGCGGATCCAAGCCCGCCGGCGCCGGCTCGCGCGACGCCAGCGCGGCGTCGACCGCACCAGCGTCCACCGCGACAGCCCGCCCCCAGCGGAACGCCGCCAGGTTCGCGTCGACGGCGGCGCCGTTCATCCGGATCGCCTCCTCCAGCGCCGCCTCGCTGACCGGGATGCAGCCGTGCTGGAACGCGGCGCCGAGCACGATCGTATTCGCCGGCATGTGGTCGCCGAACAGCCGCTCGGCGAGCGCCTGCGCGTCGAACGCCAGCAGCTCCTCGTCGCGCGTCGCCGCCGCGATCGCGTCGACCGTCAGCGCGCGCGCCGGGAACGAGATCCGCGTGTCGGTGACCATGTCGGCCGGCGGCGTCTCGTGCGTGTTGACGATCGCGATCGTGCGCTCGTGGTCGGCCGCTCTGAGCGTGCCGGGCGCGGCGGTCCCGAGCAGGTCGAGCGCGAGCAGCACGTCGACCGTCCCGGTCGCGGCGCCGAGCGCGCCGGCCGGCGGCGTCGCCGCGATCCGCACGTCGGAGACGACCGGGCCGCCCTTCTGCGCGAGGGCGGTCTGGTCGAGCCCTGCACTCCAGCGGCCGTCGAGCAGCGCCGCCATCTGGAGGATCTGCGAGACCGTCACGACGCCCGTGCCGCCGATCCCGGGCATGCGGATCAGCGTGTCCTCGCCGCGCAGCCGCGAGACCGGCTCCGTGAGCGCGACCGGCAGCGGAGGCAGCTCCCGTGCGCGCGGCTCGCCCTCGGCCGGCGTCACGAGCACGAACGACGGGCAGTCGCCTCTGAGGCAGGTGAGGTCCTGCGTGCAGGAGGACTGATGGATCTGCGTCTTGCGGCCCAGCTCGGTCTCGACCGGCAGCACCGACAGGCAGGAGGACTGCTCGCCGCAGTCGCCGCAGCCCTCGCAGACGCGCTCGTTGATCCAGACGCGCTCGGCCGGCGCCGGCAGTCTGCCGCGCTTGCGCAGCCGCCGCTCCTCGGTCGCGCAGCGGTCGGTGTGGATCAGGACCGTCACGCCGTCGACCTGCTCGAGTTCGATGAGCGCGTCCTGCAGCTGCGCGCGGTCGCGCACCGAGACGCCGGGCGCCAGGGCGGCGCCGTCGAACGAGGCGACGTCCTCGGTCGTGATGATCACCTGCCTGACGCCCTCGGTCTGGAACCAGTGGGTG
>JAATFK010000359.1 GCA_015655225.1 Solirubrobacterales bacterium
CCGTGCTCGTCGGGCCCGTGCATGTTGCCGTCGGGGCGCAGGGTGCCGGCGGGCGAGACGACGGGCGCGCCGAGCTGGTCGAGCACGATCCGTCCGGGGCCGGCGCCGATCAGCACCGGATAGACCACCGGCTCGCCGAAGACGTCGCGGGCGGCGGCGATCGTCGCCTGCGCGAACGGCGTGTCCAGCGGCGAGGCGGCCGGCAGGATCGCGCGGCCACCGATCGCCGCGACCTCGCCGAAGCCGTGGGCGACGAGGTGCGCGCGGACGGCTGCCAGCACGCGCTCGGGCTCCTGGTCGGGCACGAGGCTGAAGCGCAGCGTCGCACGCGCCTCGGCCGGCACCGCGCCGACGCCGTCGGCGCCGACGAGCAGCTGCGCGACCGAGAGCGAGGGCGAGAAGACGAGCCGCTGGCGCAGGTCGGCTTCGTCGTCGCTCCAGAACGGCTCCGGCGCGCCGGTCCCCGCGCCCGCGCGCGTGACGGCCTCGCGCGGCAGCGGGATCCGCGCGGCCGTCGCGACCTGCTCCGCGGTGGGAACCCGCGCCCCGTCGAGGAAGCCGTCGATCGTGACGTTCCCCCGCCCGTCGGTCATCGACGTGATCGCGCGCATCAGCTCGAGCGGGGCCGAGCGCACGACCGACGCGAACGCGGTGTGCTGGTCGGCTCTCAGCAGCTTCAGCTCGAGCCGCACCTCGAGGTTGCCGCGGCAGCCGAAGCCGATGCCGGGACGGCCGTCGCCGTCGCGCAGGAAGCTCTCCCACAGGCAGGCGTCGGCGCGCAGCCACGCGGCGTTGGCGGCGAGCGCCTCCGCGAGGCCGGGGCTGCCGACCTCCTCGGCGGGATCGGCGAGCAGCAGGACGGTGAAGGGCGGCGGCCCGTCGAAGCTCGCGCGCCACGCCTCCAGCGCCTGCAGCCGCGCGGTCACGTCGGCCTTGTCGTCGCAGGCGCCGCGCGCCCAGACCGCGCCGTCGCGCAGCACGGCGGCGAACGGCGGGGAGCTCCAGGCCGCCTCGTCACCGGCCGGCTGCACGTCGTAGTGCGTGTAGAGCAGCAGCCGCTGGTCACCGGTCCCGCGCAGCTCGGCCGCGAGGAGCGGGCCGTGGCCCGGGATCTCGATCCGCCGCACCTCGTCGAACAGAGGCCGCAGCCGCTCCTCGATCCAGTCGGCCGCGGCGGCGATCGGCGCCCCCGAGCCGGAGACCGACGGGATCCGGCAGAGCGCGCGCCAATCCTCGACGAAGCGGCGCTGCTCGCCCGCGACGTACGCGTCGATCGTCGCGCTCACGCGGCCGCTCCGCGCGGGAGCGGCACCGGCGTCAGCTCGTAGGGGTAGTCGGTCAGCAGCTCGCCACCCGTCTCGGTCACGCGCACGAGGTCCTCCAGCCGCACGCCGCCGAAGCCCTGGCGATAGCAGCCGGGCTCGACCGCGATCACGTCGCCGACGACAAGCACGTCGTCGTTCTGGTCGAGGTGCGGCTGCTCGTGGATCTCGAGGCCGACGCCGTGACCGAGGCTGTGGAAGAAGCCGTCCATCAGCACCTCGCCCGGCTGCTTCGTGAGCCGCGTCGGCTGGCCCGCCGCCTCGATCGGCTCGCAGGCGATGCGATGCAGCTCGCGCACCGGCAGCCCGGGTCTGATCGCGACCAGCACCGCGTCGATCGACGCCTTGACGATCCGGTGGTAGAGGGCCAGCTCGTCGTTCACCGGGCCCTTCACGAAGGTGCGCGTGATGTCGGTGTAGCAGCCGGACTCGGGGTCGCGGGGGCAGAGGTCGACCGTCACCGGCTCGCCCTCCAGCACCTGGCCGGAGCCGGAGTGGTGGCCGATGCAGGTCTGCGGGCCGTGGGCGATGATGTTGTCGTCGCCGCCGCAGCCGTTGCGGATGTAGGCGAGCTGGACGCCCTGCTTGAGCCGCTCGCAGGTCAGCGGCGCGCCGTCGAGGACGAGGCCGCCGTCGACCACGTCGGCGTCGTGCAGAGCGGTCGCGACGGACGCGACGGCGGCCTCGGCCGCCGTCTGTGCACGGCGGATGCCGGCGAGCTGGGCGGGGCTCTTGGCGCGGCGACGGGCCTCGAAGAGGGCACCGTCGACGACGAGCTCGACGCCGCCCGCGCGCAGGTGGTCGGCGAGCGCGAGCGGGAACGAGGGCGGCACCGCCGCGCGCGTGACGCCGAGCTCGCGGCAGGCGCGCAGCGCGATCTCGCGGGTCGCCGCCGCGGCGCTCGCGCCCGCGGCGATCAGCTCGTCGAGGCCGAACTGCTCGAGCGGCAGCGCCTGCATGCCCGGGATCTCCGACATCCGCGCGACCTCGAGCGAGCGCAGGACCGTGAAGCGCTCGTCGCCGCGCTCGACGTAGAGGAAGGGGTCGTGGACCGTGTGCGGGATCTCGTTCCGCAGTTCGGCGGACCGCGTCGTGTCCGCGAACATCAGGACCGCTGCAGCATCCGGCATCGTCTGTCCTCACCTGTCGAGCAAATAGTGGATGAAGCGTCCACAATAATGGATCGCTGCGATATCGTGGCGCCATGCAACGACTCAGAAGCGGAAGCCCATTCGAGCAGCTCGCGTCCTACTCGCGCGCGACCCGCCGCGGGGACGTCGTCGCGGTCAGCGGCACCGCCGCGCTCGACGAGCACGGGGTCGCGCTCTTCCCCGGCGACGCCGCCGCCCAGACGCGCGAGGCATTGACCCGGGCGCTGGAGGCGGCCGCCGCGCTCGGCGCCAGCCGCGAGGACGTGATCCGCACGCGGATCTACCTGCTCGCGGGAGCCGAGTGGCGCGGCGCGGTCGAGGCCCACGGCGAGCTCTTCCGCGGGGTCGACCCGGCCAACACCACGCTGCACGTCGCCGAGCTGATCCCGAGAGACTGCCTCGTCGAGGTCGAGCTCGACGCGATCGCCTCGGGCCCGGCGGCCGGCTGACTCAGCTCGCCGACGCGGCCCGCGCGGCCGCCAGCTGCGACGGCGCGATCGGCTCGTCGGCGCCCTCGTGCAGCCAGCAGGCGACCTCGCGCCCGCGGCCGATCTCCAGCAGCCCCGGCTCCTCGACGCGGCAGCGGTCGAACGCGTAGGGGCAGCGGGGATGGAAGCGGCAGCCGGAGGGCGGCGCGCTCGGGTCCGGCACCTCGCCGGCGAGCGCGACCGGCAGCGTGCGCTCGCCGTCGGCCTTCGGGATCGCGCCGACCAGCGCCTCCGTGTAGGGGTGCGCGGGCAGCTCCCACAGCTCGCGACTCGGCACCGTCTCGACGAGTCTGCCGAGGTACATGACGGCGACCGCGTCGGCGACGTGGTTGACGATTGCGAGGTCGTGGGAGATCAGGACGAGCGCGAGGTCGAGCTCGCGCGAGAGCCGCACGAGCAGGTTCGCGATCTGTGCCTGTGCCGAGGCGTCGAGCGAGGAGAGCGGCTCGTCGAGCACGATCACGCTCGGATCGGCCGCGAGCGCGCGGGCGATCGCGATCCGCTGGCGCTGACCGCCGCTGAACTGGTGCGGGAAGCGATCCGCCGCGGCGGCCGGCATCCCGACGGTCTCCAGCAGCGCCGTCACACGCTCCGCGCGCGAGCCGGTCGCGGTCGCGTCGCCGGCCGAGATCGCCAGCGCGTCCGCCAGCTGGACGCCGACGCGGCGACGCGGGTTGAGCGACGAGAACGGGTTCTGGAAGACCATCTGAAGGCGCGTGTCGGCCTGCGGGCGGGCGCGGCGCGTCAGGGGCGAGAGCTCTCGCCCCTCGAACAGGACGCGACCGGCGACCGGCGTCTCGAGCCCCACGACCGCGCGCGCGAGCGTCGACTTGCCGCAGCCGCTCTCCCCCACGAGCCCCACGATCTGGCCGCGCTGCACGCGCAGCGAGACGCCCGCGACGGCGCGCAGCGGCGCGCGGTCGCGGCGCTGGTAGACGACCTCGAGGCCGTCGACCTCCAGGGCCGGGGCGGTCTCGACAGGGGTCATGCGGTCACTCCCTCCATCGTCACGGGACACGCCACCGCATGCCCGTCGCGCTCGATCAGCGGCGGCACCGCGACGCGGCAGGAGGCGACGGCGAGCGGGCAGCGGGGATGGAAGGCGCAGCCGGCGGGCGGGTCGAAGGGGCTCGCCGGGACGCCCGGGATCGACTGCAGGTCGGCGCCGCCGACCGCGCCGGGTTGCGGCAGCGCGCCGAGCAGCCCGCGCGTGTAGGGGTGGCCCGGCGTCTGCAGCACGGCGCGCGCGTCGCCGCTCTCGATCACGCGGCCGGCGTACATCACAGAGATCCGCTCCGCGACCGCCGACATCACGCCGAGGTCGTGCGTGATCAGCACGACCGCCATCCCTCTCTCGCGCCGCAGCCGGTCGAGCAGGCGCAGGATCCCCGCCTGCACGGTCACGTCGAGCGCGGTCGTCGGCTCGTCGGCGATCAGCACGCGCGGCTCGCACATCAGCGCGCTGGCGATCGCGATCCGCTGGCGCATACCGCCGGAGAACTCGTGGGGATAGGAGCGCAGCGCGGCCTCCCCGTCGGGGATCCGCACCTCGTCGAGCATCGCCGCGGCCCGCGCGGCGGCCGCCTTGCGGGACAGCTTGAGGTGCAGGCGGGCGTGCTCGGTCAGCTGCTTGCCGATCGTCAGCATCGGGTGCAGCGACGTGAGCGGGTCCTGGAAGACCATCGCCAGCTCGCTGCCCCG
>JAATFK010000638.1 GCA_015655225.1 Solirubrobacterales bacterium
GACGAGGTCGTCACGGTCGGGCCGATCGCGATGCACCGCGCCCAGCGCGAGGTGCGCATGAACGGGCAGCCGGTCCACCTGACCTTCTCCGAGTTCGAGCTGCTCGACGCGCTGATGGCGGACCCCGGCAGGCTGCTGAACCGGCAGGAGCTGCTCCGCGCGATCTGGGGCGACAGCGCCTTCCGCGACCCGCGCGCGATCGACGTGCACGTGCGACACCTGCGCGAGAAGCTCGAGCCGGAGCCCGACAGCCCGCGCTACATCCTGACCGTGCGCGGCGCCGGCTACCGGCTCCAGGGCAGCGGCTAGCGGCCGATGGCCGAGTCGCGCGCGGGCACCGCCAGGAGCCGGCGGTTGCCGCTGCCGCGTCGTGCGCTGTTCGGCCTGCGCGGCCGGATCGTCGGGGCGCTGGTGCTGACGGCGGCGGCGACGCTCGGCGTCGCCGCGCTCGCGCTGCTCTCGCCGCTGGAGCGCAGACTGCGCAACGCCGAGCTGCAGACGCTCGTCAGCAAGACCGTCGAGGAGCGGCCGGACTTCGCGATCCTGCGTGGCAGAGGGCTCGCGATCCAGTCGCCCGAGCTGTCGCTGCTCGGCCGCGACCTGGTGCAGACGAGCGGCGCGCAGGAGGTCTACCTGCTCGACGCGGCCCACACGATCCTGTTGCGGACGACCGACCGCGGGACGGCCGCCGCCGACCCGTTCGACGACGTCGCGCAGGCGCTCCAGACGCGCCACGCGGTCCGCAGCGTCGGCCGTCTCGACGGCGACGAGGTCGTCCGCGTGGCGCTCCCGTTCAAGATCGGCAGCGCCTGGTACGTGCTCGCGGCGCGCAAGCAGGTGAGCGAGGTGCGCGACGCGGTCGCGGTCGTCCGGCGCGCGTTCACGACCGCCGCGCTGGCGGGGCTGGGGATCGCGCTCGTGCTCGGCTTCGGCTTCGCGGCGACGCTGCTGCGGCGGCTGCGGCGGCTGCGCGACGCGACCGTGCGGCTGGCCGAGCGGGGTCCGACCGAGGAGGTTCCGGCCGACCGCATCGGCGACGAGGTCGGCGACCTCACGCGCGCGTTCGCGCGGATGCAGCACCGCCTGCGCCAGCAGGAGGAGGCGCGGCGCTCCTTCGTCGCGACCGCGTCGCACGAGCTGCGCACGCCGGTCGCGTCGCTGCGCGGGATGCTCGAACTGCTCGACGACGACCTCACGCGCGGCCACGTCGACCTCGCCGACGCGCGCCGGCAGGTGACCCGCGCGCTCGCGCAGGCGCGCCGCCTCGGCCGTCTCGCCGCCGACCTGCTCGACCTCAGCCGCCTCGACGCCGAGGTCGCGCTGCGCGAGGAGCCGCTGGAGCTGGGCGAGCTGGCGCGCGCGGTGATCGCCGAGTTCGAGCTCGGCGCGAGCATCCGCAACGCGCCGCCCGAGCTGATCGACCCGGGGCGTCCCGCCTGGGCGCTCGCCGATCCGGGCGCGGTCGCGCAGATCCTCCGCATCCTGCTCGACAACGGCGTGCGGCTGAGTCCCGGCCACATCCCGGTGCAGGTGCGCCTCGCGCCGCCGTCGGCGCCCGGCGAGCCGGTCGTGCTGACGGTCAGCGACGCCGGGCCGGGCGTCCCGCCGGAGGAGCGCGAGCGGATCTTCCAGCGCTTCTCGCGCGGCAGCACCGCCAACGGCGCCGGCTTCGGGCTCGGTCTCGCGATCGGTCGCGAGCTGGCGGAGCGGATGGGCGGAGCGCTCGCGCTGGAGCCGACGACGCCCCCCGGCGCGACGTTCGCGCTGCGGCTGCCGTCGGCTCCCGCCTGAGCCTGGGAAGATCTCTGGCCGATGGACGCCCGAGAGCTGCACGCGATGCTCGACCACGACGAGCACCACTGGTGGTACCGCGGCCGGCGCCGTGTCGTCCGCGCGGAGCTCGACAGCCTTGCGCTGCGCCCGGCCGTCGGCCGCACGACGCTGCGCGTGCTCGATGCCGGCTGCGGCTCCGGCCGCACGCTCGACGAGCTGCGCGACTACGGCGAGGTGAGCGGGATCGACCTGAGCGAGGACGGCGTCGCGGCCGCCCGCGCGCGCGGGCACGCGGACGTCAGCTGCGGCCGCCTGGAGGCGCTGCCGTGGCCGGACGCGAGCTTCGACCTCGTCACCTGCCTCGACGTGATCGAGCACACGCCCGACGACCGCGCGACGCTGCGGGAGCTGCGGCGCGTGACCGCGCCCGGCGGCCAGCTGCTCGTGACCGTGCCCGCCTACCAGTGGCTCTGGTCCAACCACGACGTCGTCAAC
>JAATFK010000336.1 GCA_015655225.1 Solirubrobacterales bacterium
GCCACTCGAACGTGCAGGGCGACCGCACGATGGGGATCTACGAGAGACCGACGGAGGCGTTCCTCGCGAAGCTGGAGGAGGAGTTCGGCTTCACCCCGCCGCCAGCCCACGGCCACGACGTGGTCGAGGCGATCCGCGCGATGCGCGACGGCCGCGCCCACGTCTTCTTCGCGATGGGCGGCAACTTCCTCTCCGCCGCGCCCGACACGGAGGCGACCGCGGCGGCGCTGGCGCGCCAGCGGCTGACGGTGCAGGTCTCGACCAAGCTGAACCGCTCGCACGTCGTGACCGGCCGCCGCGCGCTGATCCTGCCGACGCTCGGGCGCACCGAGCGCGACCTCCAGGCGAGCGGCGAGCAGTTCGTCACGGTGGAGGACTCGATGAGCGTCGTGCACAGCTCGCGGGGGCGGCTGGCGCCGGCCGCGCCGGCGCTGCGCAGCGAGGTCGCGATCGTCTGCGGGCTCGCGCGGCGGGTGCTCGGCGACCGCGTCGCGGTCGACTGGGAGGGGCTGAGCGGCGACTATGACCGGATCCGCGACCACATCGCGCGGGTCGTTCCCGGCTTCGAGCGCTTCAACGAGCGCGTGCGGGTCCCGGGCGGATTCGTGCTGCCGCATCCGCCGCGCGACGAGCGCCGCTTCGCGACGCCGAGCGGCCGCGCGCACCTGACCGTCAACGCGCTCGACCCGCTGCGCGTCCCGGAGGGACGGCTGCTGCTCCAGACGCTCCGCTCCCACGACCAGTACAACACGACGATCTACGGGCTCAACGACCGCTACCGGGGCGTGAAGGCCGGCCGGCGCGTCGTCTTCGTCAACCGCGACGACCTCGCCGCGCTCGGCCTCGCCGACGGCGACGTGGTCGACCTCGTGAGCGAGTGGCAGGGGAGCGAGCGCCGCGCCGCGCGCTTCCGCGCGGTCGCCTACGACACCCCGCGCGGCTGCGCCGCCGCCTACTACCCGGAGACGAACCCGCTCGTCCCGCTCGACTCGACCGCGATCGGCTCGAACACGCCGACCTCGAAGTCGGTCGTCGTGCGGCTCGAGCGCCACGGCTGACGCCCGGCGGGCGCGGCGCGGCTCGCGTACACGCGCGGCGTCGTCTGGTTGCAGGGAAATCCTGCACGTTTCGGATCTCCCCCCGCCCATTCCCTTGCTGCCCCCCAAACGGGGGAGGCCGGTGAGCGCACGGTGGTGAACCGCTCACGCGCCCGACAGGATCATGGTCCGTGCCTTCGTCCACCGCCGTCCTCTTCCCCGGCCAGGGAAGCCAGACTCCCGAGATGCGCCAGCTCGTCGCCGAGCGGCGCCCGGAGCTGCTCGCGCTCGCGCTCGAGCTGGTCGGCGACGACCCCTTCGCCCGCGTCGACGACGGCACCCGCTTCGCCCAGCCCGCGATCTACTGCGCGAGCGTCGTCAGCTGGGACCAGCTGACCGCCGCCGGGATCACGCCCGGCGCGCTCGCCGGCCACTCGCTCGGCGAGGTCGCCGCGCTCGTCGCGGCCGGCGCGCTGAGCGCCGAGGACGGACTGCGGCTCGTCGTCACGCGCGGGCGCCTGATGCAGGAGTCGGGCGAGCGCAGCGGCGACGGCTCGATGCTCGCGCTGCTCGGCAACGGCGCGGCCGACCAGGCGGCGCGGGTCGCCGAGCCCCACGGGCTGACGGTCGCGAACGACAACGCCCCCAACCAGGTCGTCCTCTCCGGCGACGCGAGCGACTTCGACGCGGCGATCGCGACCGCCAAGGAGCTGGGCCTGCGCGCCCTCAAGCTGCCGGTCACCGGCGCCTTCCACTCGCCCGCGATGGCCGCCGCCGTCCCCGAGCTGACGGCCGCGCTCGCGGCGCTCGACTTCCGCCCCCCGGCGATCCCCGTCTGGTCCTCGATCTCGGTCGCGCCGTTCGACGACCCGCGCGCCCGCCTCGCCGACGCGTTGACGCTCCCGGTCCGCTGGCGCGAGACGATCCTCGCGCTCCAGGCCAGCGGCGTCGAGCGCTTCGTGGAGGCCGGCCCCGGCAAGGTGCTGACCGGCCTCGTGCGCCGCATCGCGCCGGACGCGACCGCCGTCACCGCCGCGCAGGAGCTGGAGGGCGCAGGTGTCTGACGCGCTGCTGAGCACCCCCGAGCCGGCCACCGACGCGACGCGCCCGACCCGCGGCGCGGCGTTCCGCTCGGTCGCGAGCGTGCTGCCGGAGACGGTCGTCACGAACGCCGAGATGTCGCTCCAGGTCGGCAAGCCGGAGGAGTGGATCCACACCCGCACCGGGATCCGCGAGCGCCGCTTCGCCCAGGAGGGCGAGCGGCTGACCGACTTCGCCGCCGCCGCAGGCCGCGCCGCGCTCGCCCAGGCGGGCGTCGAGGCGGCGCAGCTCGACCTCGTGCTGGTCGCGACGATGACGCCCGACGAAGCGACTCCGAACATGGCGCCGCTCGTCGCCAACCTGCTGGGCGCGACGAACGCCGGCGCGATCGACGTCGGCTCCGCCTGCACCGGCTACCTCGCCGGCCTCGCGCTCGCCGCCGCGCAGATCGAGTCGGGCCGCGCCGACCACGTGCTGCTGATCGGCGCCGACGCGATGAGCCGGATCGTCGACCCCGCCTCCAGCACCGCGATGCTGTTCGCCGACGGCGCCGGCGCGACCGTGCTCAGCGCGACCGACGGCCCCGGCCGCGTCGGGCCGGTCCTGCTGCGCGCCGACGGCACCGGCGCCGAGCACCTGTGGGCGACCCACAGAGACCGCCATCTGCTGATGAACGGCCACGAGACGTTCAAGAACGCGGTCACGAGCATGAGCGCGATCACGCGCGACGCCGTCGCGGCCGCCGGCCTCACGCTCGACCAGGTCGACCTCTTCGTCTACCACCAGGCGAACGGGCGGATCGTGCGCTCGGTCGGGGAGCGGCTCGGGCTCGACCCGGCGCGCGTGGTCGACTGCATCGAGTGGGTCGGCAACACGTCCGCCGCCTCGATCCCGCACGGCCTCGACGTCGCCCGCCTCGACGGCCGCCTGCGGCCCGGCGCGACGGTGCTGCTGTCGGCGTTCGGCGCCGGCTTCACCTGGGGCGGCGCCGTCGTGCAGTGGAGCGGTCCGGATGCCTGACCAGACGGAGCAGCGCGACGGCGCGGCGCTCGTGACGGGCGGCTCGCGCGGCATCGGCGCCGCGATCGTGCGTCGCCTGGCGGCGGACGGCTGGGCGGTCGGGATCGGCTACCACGCCGGCGCCGACGCGGCCGACGCGCTCGTCGCGGAGGTCGAGGCGGACGGCGGCCGGGCGGTCGCGCTCGGCGGCGACATCGTCGCGCCGGAGACGCTCGACTCCCACTTCAGCACGCTGGAGGAGACGTACGGCACGGTCCTCGTGCTCGTCAACAACGCCGGCGTGACGGCCGACGGCCTCTCGCCGCAGCTGAAGGACGAGGAGTGGTCGACGGTGATCGACACGAACCTGACCGCCGCCTTCCGCGCGATCCGCCGCGCGATCCCGCCGATGCTGAGAGCGCGCCGCGGCCGGATCGTCAACATCTCCTCCGTCGTCGGGCTCAGAGCGAACCCGGGGCAGGCGAACTACGCCGCCTCGAAGGCCGGGCTGATCGGGATGACGAAGACGGTCGCCGCCGAGGTCGCGCGCCGCGGCGTGACGGTCAACGCGGTCGCGCCCGGCTTCATCGCGACCGAGATGACGGCCGAGCTGACCGGCGACCTGCTCGCCCACATCCCCGCGCGTCGCCTCGGCACGCCGGAGGAGGTCGCGGCCGTCGTCCGCTTCCTCGTCTCCGACGAGGCCAGCTACGTGACCGGTGCAACCTTGACCGTCGACGGCGGTATCTCCGCCTGAGGGGGCGGAGTTCCGCCTCGCATATCGAATCGAAGGAGACTCCCAAATGGCAACAGCAACTCCAGAAGCCGTCGAGGCGCGTGTCGTCGAGGCGCTCGCGAGCTTCGGCCCCGACGCCGACCAGGTGACGCGCGAGGCGACGTTCGAGGAGCTGGACATCGACTCGCTCGACCTCGTCGAGCTGGCGCAGATCGTCGAGGACGACTACGGCGTCGAGCTCAAGGGCGACGACATGAAGAGCCTCAAGACGGTCGGCGACGCGATCGACCTCGTGGTGGCCCGAGCGCAGTGACCCGTCCTCGCGTCGTCATCACCGGCGTCGGCACCGTGTCCGGTCTCGGGCTCGGTGCCGACCTGCTGCTGCGGCGCTGGGTCGCGGGGGAGGTCGGCATCACCGACGGCGAGGGCGCTGCCCTCGACTATGTCGCGACCGACCACCTCTCGAAGAAGGAGGCGCGGCGGACCGACCGCTTCGCGCAGATGGCGATGACCGCCAGCGACGAGGCGCTCGCGCAGGCCGGCTGGAGCGAGGAGCTGCCGTACGACCCCGAGCGGATCTCAGTGATCTACGCGACGGGCATCGGCGGCCTCGAGTCGGTCGAGCAGCAGCACGACCTGCTGCGCGACAACGGCGAGAACGCCGTCTCGCCGCTGTCGGTCCCCCTGTTCATGCCGAACGCGGCCGTCGCGGCGCTCTCGATGCGCCACAACCTG
Organism: Solirubrobacterales bacterium; assembly: GCA_015655225.1. Lineage (GTDB taxonomy): Bacteria > Actinomycetota > Thermoleophilia > Solirubrobacterales > Solirubrobacteraceae > Conexibacter. Next base: position 4,549 of record JAATFK010000336.1, read on the forward strand.
CGCGGACAGAGCTACGCGGTCGCCTCGGCCTGCGCGGCCGGCTCCCACTCGATCGGCGCGGCGACGCGCGCGATCCAGGTGGGGGACGCCGACGCGGTCGTCGCCGGCGGCGCGGAGGCGACGCTCACGTGGCTCGCGCGCGCCAGCTTCGGCAAGATGGGCGCGCTCTCCCCGACGGGGATCTCGCGCCCGTTCGACCTCCGTCGCGACGGCTTCGTGATGGGCGAGGGCGCCGGCGTGCTGATCCTGGAGGAGCGGGAGAGAGCGATCGCGCGCGGCGCCACGATCCTCGGCGAGATCCGCGGCTACGCCTCGACCTCCGACGCCTACCACCTGACGGCGCCGGACCCGAGCGGGCAGACGGCCGCCGACGCGATCCGGCTGGCGTTGAAGGACGCGAAGCTGACCGCCGCCGACGTCGACTACATCAACGCGCACGGCACCTCGACGGGCCTCAACGACGCCTCCGAGACGGCCGCGATCAAGCTCGCGTTCGGCGACGAGCTCGCGAAGCAGGTCCCGATCAGCTCGACCAAGTCGACGACCGGCCACACGCTCGGCGCCGCCGGCGCGATCGAGGCGATCGCCACGGTGCTGGCGATGAACGCGCGGATCGTCCCGCCGACGCTCGGGCTCGACGTGCCCGACCCGGAGCTCGACCTCGACTACGTCCCCAACGTGCCGCGTCCGCTGCAACCCCGCAACGGTGCGCCGATCGCCCTCTCGAACTCGTTCGGCTTCGGCGGTCACAACGTCGTTCTCGCTCTGGAAGGAGCCGCATGAGCATTGCAACGATCGTGGAGCCGGCCCGCCGGCTCAGCCCACTCGACCGCCTCGAGCTGCTCTGCGACGCCGGCTCGCTCGAGATCGTCCGCTCCGCCGTGATGTCGCCGAAGCTCGGCTCGCGCGCGAAGCCGGGCGACGGCGTGATCGGCGCGATGGGCCGCGTCGACGGCCGTCCCGTCGCCTGCTACGCGCAGGACGTCTCCTTCCTCGGCGGCTCGCTCGGCGCCGCGCACGCCGACACGATCGGCCGCGTGCTCCAGCTCGCCGGCCGCGCGCGCGTGCCGGTCGTCGGCTTCATCGAGTCGGGCGGCGCGCGGATGCAGGAGGGGACCGCGGCGCTCGCCGGCTACGCCCGCATCTTCCGCCAGAACGTCGCGCTGAACGGCGTCGTCCCGCAGATCTCGATCATCGGCGGCCTCTCCGCCGGCGGCGGCTGCTACTCGCCGGCGCTGACCGACTTCGTGATGATGACCGAGAGCGCGGCGATGTTCCTGACCGGCCCGGGCGTCGTCAGAGACGTGATGGGCGAGGACGTCAGCGCCGCCGAGCTGGGCGGCTACAAGGTCCACGAGCGCAACGGCGTGACCGACCTCGTCGTCCACGACGACGAGGCCGCCGCGCTGCTCGCGCGCCAGCTGCTCGGCTACCTGCCGCAGCACGCCGACGCGGGGCTGCCGCGGACGCTCGCGCTGGAGCCTTCGTTGGCCGACCCGGGCGCCGCCGTCCCGTCCGATCCCCGTCAGGTCTACGACGTGCGCTCGGCGATCGCCGGGATCGTCGACGCCGACTCGCTGCTGGAGATCGCGCCCCGCTGGGCGCGCTCGATCGTCACCGGCTTCGCTCGCATCGACGGTCGCCCGGTCGGCGTCGTCGCGAACCAGCCGCGCTACATGGGCGGCGTGCTCGACGCCGACTCCTCGCAGAAGGGCGCGCGCTTCGTCGAGACCTGCGACCGCTACGGGATCCCGCTCGTCGTGCTCGTCGACACGCCCGGCTTCATGCCCGGCACGCGGCAGGAGCAGGCCGGCGTGATCCGCCACGGCGCGACGCTCGTGCGGGCGTTCGCCTCGGCGACCGTCCCGAAGGTGACGGTCGTCCTGCGCAAGGCCTACGGCGGCGCGTACATCACGATGAACTCGAAGGACCTCGGCGCCGACCTCGTGCTCGCCTGGGACGGCGCGCAGATCGGCGTGATGGGCGCCCAGCCGGCGGTCGGCATCATCCACCGCCGCGAGCTGGCGGCGGCGACCGACCCGATCGCCGAGCGCGACGCGCTCGCGGCCGCCTACGCGGAGGAGCACCTCGGCGCCGCCGTCGCGGCCGCCGGCGGCTTCGTCGACGAGGTGATCGAGCCGCACGAGACGCGCCGGCGGCTCGTGTGGGCGTTCGGCGCGCTCGACGAGCGCCGCGGGCCGCGAGGCCTCGCTTGATCCCCTTGGAGGGCCGCCGGTACCTCGTCACCGGCGTGCTGACGAAGGACTCGATCGCCTTCGCCACCGCCGCCCGGCTGCAGGAGCTGGGCGCGGAGGTCGTGCTGACCGGCTTCGGCCGCGC
>JAATFK010000228.1 GCA_015655225.1 Solirubrobacterales bacterium
CGTAGATGCAGGAGACGCTGGCGACGACGATCACGTCTCTGCGCGCGAACAGGCTGGCGGTCGCGGAGTGGCGCAGGCGCTCGATCTCGGCGTTGATCGCCGAGTCCTTCTCGATGTAGAGGTCCCGGCTTGGGACGTACGCCTCCGGCTGGTAGTAGTCGTAGTAGGAGACGAAGTACTCGACCGCGTTGTCCGGGAAGTACGTGCGGAACTCGTTGCAGAGCTGCGCCGCGAGCGTCTTGTTGTGCGCGATCACGAGCGACGGCCGCTGGACCGACTCGATCGTCGCCGCCATCGTCATCGTCTTGCCGGTCCCGGTCGCCCCCAGCAGCGTCATCGCGCGCTCGTCCGCGTTGATCCCCTCCGAGAGGGAGCGGATCGCGTTCGGCTGGTCGGCCGTCGGGGCGTAGGTGGCGTCGAGGCGGAAAGGCGGCATCGGTCCTTCCAGGTTAGCGACGCTCTCGGACGAACACATGTTCGCCCATCACCAACCGGAGCTAGAGCCCGAGCCGCTTCGCGTAGGTGCGGCGGTAGTCCTGCTGGGCGCGCATCACTCTCGCGACGTAGGCGCGCGTCTCCGGGAACGGGATCTGGTCGACCGTGAACGCCTTGCCGTCCTCGTGCGCCTGCGCGACCCATCTGTTGACGTTCGTCTCGCCGCCGTTGTAGGCCGCCAGCGCGAGCACCTCGTTGTCGTCGTAGGTGTCGAGCAGGTAGCGCAGGTACCAGCTGCCGTAGGCGATGTTGACGTCGGGGGTCGAGAGGTCCTCGGTCGTGAAGGCGGAGCCGCCGGTGCGCTGCGCGATGAAGTGCGCGGTCGACGGCAGCAGCTGCATCAGCCCGAGCGCGCCGGCGGAGGACTGCGCGTCGCTGAACTTCGACTCGGTGTAGATCACGCCGGCGATCAGCGCCGGGTCGAGCTGCTTTCTGGCGGCCTGCTCGCGGATCGTCTGGTCGTGCGCGAGCGGCAGCTTGCCGAAGTTCTGCACGGCGCTGTGGAAGCTCGGCGCGATCACCTTCACGCCGACCGCGCAGAGCACGACGACGAGCAGCCCGAACAGCCAGCGCCGACGGCGCGTCGCCGCGCGTCTGCGCTTGACCTCCGCCGCGCGGGCGGCGCCCTGCGAGCGCGTCGCGCGGACTTGAGCAGGTCGTGTGCTCATCCGCTCAGCTTTGCAAGGACCTCCGACAGCTTCTGCTCCAGCTGCGCGACGGTTCCGTCGTTCTCGACCACGTACGTCGCGCGCCGCGCCTTCTCCTCCTGGGACAGCTGACGCGCGGTCCGCTCGTCCACGGCGGCGTGACCGCGGGCGGCGGCGCGCTCGGCACGCAGCTCCTCCGGCGCGATCACGACGACGGTCGCGTCGAAGCCGGCGTCCATCCCGGCCTCGAACAGCAGTGGCGTCTCGACCACGGCCGCCGGCGGGGGCGGCTCCTGCGCGAGCGCGCGCTCGCGCCAGGCCGCCATGCTCGCGCCGACGCGCGGCCAGAGCGTCGACTCCAGCCAGCCGCGCTCCTCCGGCGTGGAGAACGCGCGGGCCGCGACCGCCTGGCGGTCGACGACGCCGTCCGGCGCGACCTCGGGTCCCCAGCGCGCGACGACCAGGTCACGCACCTCGGCGGTCTCGTACAGGTCGTGCACGGCGCGATCGGATGAGAACGTGGCCGCACCGAGGCGCGCGAGCGCCTCGAGCGCGGTGGACTTCCCGGCGGCGATGCCGCCGGTCAGTCCGACGAACGGAACGGGGTGCGGGTTGCTCAGGCCTGCGGCGCGTCGTCGACGGGCGTCGCGTCCGCCTCGGCCTCGTCGGCGGCGACCGGCTCGGCCGGCGCCTCCTCCTCGGCGACGGGCGCCTCGGCCGCGGGCGCCTCGACCGCGGGAGCCTCAGCCGCCGGGGCCTCGGCCACGGGCGCCTCGGCCTCCGGCGCGGGAGCCTCAGCCTCCGGAGCCTCGGCCTCGATGCCGGACTGCGGCGCGGAAGGCGTCACGTCCTCGACGACGGCGTCGACCTCGGGAGCGATCAGCTCGCCCTCGACCTCGGGAATCTCGACCGTGATCTCGGTCGGGGTCTCCACCGGCGCGGCGGCCTCGGTCGCGTCGGCCGCCGGAGCGGCGTCGGAGAAGACGTCCTCGGAGAGGCCCAGCTCGGGCACGTTCTCGTAGCCCTCGGTCGCGACGGCCTCGCCCTCGACGCCCTCGGCACCCTCGCCGTCGAGCTCGATCTGACGGAGCGGGAGCACCTGGCC
>JAATFK010000566.1 GCA_015655225.1 Solirubrobacterales bacterium
CACGCGGGTGCCGGCGGAGGCGGTGATGGTGGAGCGGCTGCGGCACGCTGGCTTCCCCAGCGGCGGGCTGCTCGACGACGCGCTCACGCTCGCCCTGGTGGAGACGAGCGTCCCCGTCTGGGCGTTCGACGCCGACACGCTCGACGGCCCGCTCGGGCTGCGGCTCGCGGCGCCCGGGGAGCGGCTCGGCCGGGGCGAGGACGGCACGCCCGTGACGGAGGGGCGGATCGTCCTGGCGGACGCCGCCGGGGCGCTCGCGATCCTCTTCGGGGAGATCGCGCGGGAGCTGCTGCCGACGCGCCGCACGGCGACGCTCGCACTCGTCGCGGTGCGCGTCGACGGCGTCCCCGCGATCCACGTCGAGGAGGCATTGTGGATGTGCGCCGAGGCGCTGGGCCCGCGCTAGAATCCGGTCACCCGGATGGAGGTTCCAGGTGGGTTCCAGGTGCTGACTGAGCAGGGTTCCGCGTCGCTCGACGCCCGTGAGGCGCTCGCCGACGAGCACGGCGCGATCGACGAGCGCGCCGCTCGGCGGATGCTGCGCACGCAGATCGCGAAGCTCGAGCACGAGTTGGCGGTCGCGACGGGCTCGGCCCGCGCGCGCGACGGGATCGTCTGGACGATCGGCGCGGCCGGCGCGGCACGCGGGCCGCGCCTGCTCGGGCTGGGTGAGCTGGAGCGCACGCGCGACGCCCTCGCGCGGCGGCTCCACGAGGTACGCGCGACGCTCGCCGCGCGCGCCGAGCGGGAGGCGCGCAACCGCGAGCTGCTGGAGCAGATGCTGCTCGTCCCCGGCCACCACCGCTTCCGCCGCATCTCGGCCGCCGACATCGGCGAGCCGGGTTGCGGCGTCTGGCACGTCCGGCCCCGTCTCGGCCTGCTCGGCCTCCTGATGGACTGGTGGCAGGTCAAGCTCTCGTCGGGCTGCCCGTAGATGGCACCGACCATCTAGCCTAGGCGGCCGCATGGGTCGCCGCAGCCGCAAGCGCACCTCCGTCCCGCTCTCCGCCGCCGCTCGCGCCGACGCCGCGAAGGCACGCGCGCGGGCGGGCGTCGCCGACGCCCCGCTGGCGGCGCCGCCGCGCGCGGCGCCCGGCGCGCCCACCGCTCCGCCCCCGAGCCGCGCCGCCCGCAACCGCTCCCGCCGCGAGGCCGCCCCGGCGGCGCCGTGGGGAAGCTTCCCGCTCGTCGAGCTGAGCGTCCTGGCGGCGATCGGCCTCGGCGTCTGGGGCATCGTGCAGGGCGGCCGCGAGGGGCTCGTGCTGCTCGCGGCGGCGGCGCTGCTCGGCTCCGTCGCGGGGCTCGAGGTCTCGATCCGCGAGCACCTCGGCGGCTACCGCTCGCACACGATCGTGCTGTCGCTGACGCTCGCGATCGCGGTGATGGCGGCGCTCTTCTTCTCGCGCGTGACGCGGCCCGTGCCGGTGCTCGTCGGCGTCGGCGCGTTCGCGGTCGCGTGCCTCGGGCTGCGGGCGCTCTACGGCCGCCGTGCCGGCCGCCTGCACGCGCGCTGAGGCTATGCTTCGCCGCCGATGGCGAGCGATCCCCACGACGAGGCCGCCGCGCCGACGGAGACGCGGCGGATGCGCCTCACGGGCCTGCACCACGTCACGGCGATCTGCCGCGACCTGGAGCGCACGACCGCCTTCTACCGCGACGTGCTGGGGCTCGCGCTGGTCGAGGAGGGCGTCAACGACGACGACCGCTCGACGCGCCACTTCTGGTTCGGCGACGCCGACGGGACGCCGGGCACGCTGATCACCTTCCTCGAGTACCCGGAGCTGCCGGACGGCGTCGTCGGCACCGGCTCGGTGCACCACGTCGCCTTCTCGGTCGAGACGGCCGACGAGCAGCTCGCCTGGCGCGACTACCTGCGGGAGCGGGGCGTCGGCTGCACCGACGTGTTCGACCGCGGCCCGTTTCGCTCGATCTACGTCCGTGACCCGGACGGCCACATCGTGGAGATCGCGACGCGTGGTCCCGGCCTGCGGCCGGCCACAGCCACGGGTCGGTGAAGCATCCCAATGCGCCTCGCTGTCAACACGACTGACATGTGACCAGTCGCTGCCGCACCATGCCGTCTTCTGTGTCGTAGACCAACGCCTGAGCCGGTCTTGTGGTGTCGAACAGGTAGCCGTTGTGCGTGACCTCTTGCGTCAAGCTCGCGCCGCCTCTGAGCACCAGCTTTACGCGGGTGACGCCGTCGGGAAGCAGGCCCCCGATCACCGCTTCGTGCGGTGCATACCCTAACGCCCCACGAGCACCCGCGGAGAGCACCGTGAGGATCGTCGCGGTTTGGATGAACGTGGTCGTTGGGACGCAGGAGGAGCCGCCCCGGCCCCGCTGCGGACCGACGAGCGGAATGACGCGCAAGCAGACATCGGCCGGCGCTCGAAGGACGCCGTCGGCGGCTGCCAGCCGTCCGGGGACGACCCAGAGCCCGAATCTCGAGGTGTCGAAGCGTCCGACTCGCCGTGCCGCCTGGCGCTCCATCACCATCGGAGCGCCAGGCTGGTTATCGTTCGCGAACCGCGGCCACGCATCTCGTGGTTCTGGGGGGCTTCCGAGGTCGTGCAGTTGTGGCACGGCCGGAAGGCGGGCAGCTGGCTGTGCCGTAGTGTCGACATGCCGTTGGCTTGCGCATCCGCTAACGCCCGCCCCGAGAGCAAGACCGAGCATGAGTGCAGCGCACCGACGGAGGTGTCCCACGGGCTGCCCGATCTCGACCTGCTACGGCAGGATCATGAATCCGTGGACATAGGCGCCACCGGCAAGCGAGCCGTTGTAGATCGAGGCGTACCCGTTGCAGCCGTAGTAGGACTCGGGGGTGCCACACTGCCAGAGGGCATTAGCCGCCCCATTCGAGCAGTTGTATAGGTTTGGGCCGGGGTTGCTCAGCTGAGACGACACGGTCACGCACACGTTTAGCGGCCCACTGTCGACCGATCCTGTCAATGCATTGATTTGCGAATGATACGCACCATGGATGCAATCTTGGTTAATTCCCAAGTAGTATGGACTGCTCGGCGTCCCACAGTAGTATCCCGTCGTGGCCGATGACGTGCTAGTGAATACAGCAATCAGCGCACAGCTCGCCAAAGCAACCATCGTGAGGAGCATCCACCGGCGTGCTGATAATACGGCTCGCATTAGCGTCTCCATGAAGTAGGACATCAGTCAATCCATCGTACAAAGCAAGGATCGCTCGCCGCAACGATTTTGCTCAAACATGGGCGATACCCGTCACGCTGCGCAGGCGGCCAGGGTATCGAGCATCCGCGTCATCGTTGGCAGCAGCGATGCGCGGGCGTCGGACGGAAGACTGAAGCGTGTAGCAGGTCGTCCTGCTGTGTGCCCGTCCGTCTCGCCGGGTTCTTCATGGACGATCTTCATTTCAACGAGTGCATCGAGATGACGGCGCGTCGTTTGTCTGCTGTTGTTACTCATCGTTGCCAGTTCCGTCGCTGTAGCGCTCGGGACTAGGCATAAGTGATAGAGCAGCTGAAGACGGCACGGCGCGGCCAACCCGGCAAGAACCATGAAGGCATCAGGAGGATGGGGCGGGCGATCTATAGGAGGATCGGACATACTTGCCTCGATTGAGGCAAGGCTACCCAATGAGCTCGCGCTTCGCGTCGTTGCGGAGCTCGGCGTCCGGCGCGCCCCGCATCCGCCGAAGGCGAACGTGGGGCGCGCCGACCGTGCTCAGGCGCTCAGGATCAGCAACCGCTGCTCGGATTGACGACGATCGTCGTCAATCTTCGCGCCGGCCGCGTCGAGCCGGCTCGCGAGCGCCGTGCGCTGGCGCTCGGTCAGTGACCCGACCGTCTTCGCCTCGGTGATCTGGAACGTCGCGAGGAACTTGCGGCAGCGGGTGCTGCCCCACCGCCGCTGACTCATCAGCACGTCCCCGATCGCCATGCTGCCTGCCTCCCATGGGGATGAGAGGATCACCTCCGCGGCGGTCAGCTCACCTTCAGCGATCCGTCGCTTCAGCTCCGCGCGCGCGAGGCGCACGCGGTTTGCTCGTTGCAGCGCCCTCAGATGCTGGGGCCCTGGGGCCGTCGTCCGCAACCCGTCCATCTGCACTTGTTCTCCCTGCCTCCGAAACGAATATGCGTCGTAGGCCGATGGCGCTGGGGGGCTCCACCGGCTGGAGTCGCCGAGCGGGGGCCCGACGCGACGACTCGTCCATGAAGCTATGTCAGCCACCGTCCGATGGTCAATGGCGAACCGTCCGCTTCATGCGCTACGAGCGGCCTTTTCGTCGCCAGCGACCTACTTGTCGGTTAATCGACGGTCAGGCGTCCGGGGCGGGAAGCGGGCCGTGCTCGGCCTCGAACTCCCGCTTGACGCGCTCGAACGCGCCAAGCGCCTCGTCGAGCGTCGCCCGGTCGTGCGTCGCCATCACGCTCGTGCGCAGCAGCGCACCGCCCGGCGGCACGGCGGGATGCAGTCCGACGTTCACGTAGACGCCGGCCTGATAGAGCGCCTTCCACAGCAGCGCGGCCTTCCAGTCGTCGGCGACCAGCACCGGGACGACCGGGGTCGCGACCGTCGTGCCGTCCGGCAGCGAGGCGGGGTCGACCACGTGGAAGCCGAGCGCCCGCAGCCCGTCGTTGAGGTAGCGGGCGTTCGCCAGCACCCGCGCGAACAGCGGCGGCCCGTCGGCTGAGCGGCAGATGCGGACGGCCGCGAGCGCGGCGCCGACGGCGGCCGGCACGGCCGAGGCGGTGAAGACGAACGGACGCGACTGGATCCGCAGGAACTCGATCACGTCCGCGGGTCCGGCGATCACGCCGCCGCAGGAGGCGAGCGACTTCGAGAAGGTCGCCATCCGCAGGTCGACGCGGTCCTCGATCCCGAGCAATTCGCAGGTGCCGGCGCCGCGCGCGCCGAGCACGCCGAGGCCGTGCGCCTCGTCGACCATCAGGCGCGCGCCGTAGCGCTCGCAGAGGTCGGCGATCTCGACCAGCGGGGCGACGTCGCCCTCCATCGAGAAGACGCCGTCGACCACGACGAGGATCCCGCCGCCGTCGCCCGCCGCCTGCTCCAGCCGTCTCTCCAGCAGGTCGAGGCGGTTGTGGCGGAAGACGCGCA
>JAATFK010000125.1 GCA_015655225.1 Solirubrobacterales bacterium
GCGGTCGCCGACGGCGACGCTCGTGACGCTCGCGCCGAGCTCGGTGACGGTGCCGACCGCCTCGTGCCCGAGCACGGTGCCGGGCGTCGTCTCCGGCACGTCGCCTCTGAGGATGTGCAGGTCGCTGCCGCAGATCGTCGAGGTGTCGATGCGGACGACGACGTCGGTCGGGTCGACGATCTGGGGGTCGGGGACCTCGTCCCAGCTGCGCTGGCCGGGGCCGTGGTAGACGAGTGCCTTCATGGTGATGCTCCTCAAGCCGGGTGTGGATCGCAGGATCGCTGCGTCCCGACGACGATCTCACCTGGCGTGTTGCCGCTCATCCGCTGTGGTCACGCGTTCTCGTGCGTAGTTCCCCGCGTCCGTGTGGGAGGGCGCGTCTCGCCAGCCTGCCGCGGCGGAAGTGGAGCCGCAGGCTGCGGCCGGCGTCGGTGAGCAGGGAGGAGCGCTTCCGGGACGCTCCGTCGATGGCGCCAGAGCAGAACGGCATCAGGTGCCGATCCCGCGAGTGTCGAGCCTTCACCTTCCAGAACACCGTGACCTCCGCTTCCGAGGATGGTCAGGTTGGTATCGACCGCATGCCCCGGGACGACGCGCGGGCGGACGGACGTTCGACCGGGGGATCCGACCGGGCGTGCGTCAGCGCACCGGCACGACGGGCGCCTCGACCAGGCCGCGGTCGCCGTCGAAGCCGTGGCTCAGCGCGGCGGCGACGTCCTCGTGCGGCGTTCCCAGCCGGATCGCGCTGACCTCGTCCAGGCGTCGCTCGTGCTTCTCGTCGAGCCGCAGGTCGAGCGCGCCCAGGTACTCCTCCAGCTGGGGGAGGGAGCGCGGTCCCACGATCGGGATCAGCGCCGTCGCGGCCAGGGCCGCCCGTCCACGCAGCCAGGCGAGCGACACCTGCGTCGCGCTGCTGCCGGTCTCCTCCGCGACCTCCAGGACCGCGTCGACCACGGCGGTCCGCTGCGCGGTGCCCTCGACGGCGTCGCCGCGCGCGCTCAGCCGCCCCGTCTCGCCCCGGCGGTACTTGCCGGTCAGCAGGCCGCCGGCGAGGGGGGAGTAGAGCAGCGTGCCGAGGCCGTGGGCCTCCGTCATCGGCAGCAGCTCCCGCTCGGCGGAGCGCTCGGCGAGGCTGTACTCCGTCTGGATGCCGACGAGCGGCGCGAGCCCGCGCAGCTCGGCCCGGACGGCGGCGCCGGCGACCCGCCAGGCGGGGAAGTTCGACAGCGCGCCGTGCCGGATCTCGCCGGCCCGGACGAGGTCGTCGAACCCCGCCAGGATCTCCTCGATCGGCGTGATCCCGTCCGGGAAGTGCGGCATGAAGACGTCCACGTAGTCGGTCCGCAGCCGGCGCAGGCTCGCCTCCAGCGAGCGGATCATGACCTTGCGGCTGTTGCCGGTCGTCCCCGGCCGGGGCCGCTCCTGCCGGGTCCCGCTGTACTTGGTGATCACCACGAAGTCGTCGCGGTCGCGGCCGAGCAGCTCGCCGAGCACCGTCTCGGCCTCCCCGCCCTGATAGAGGTTGGACGTGTCGAACGTGGTGCCGCCGGCGGCGACGAACGCCTCGAAGACCTGCCGCGATCCCGCTCGGCCGGCGCTCGTCTCGGCCGTGCCGAAGTTCGCCGTCCCGAGCACGTACTCGGAGACCCGCAGCCCCGTCTGTCGTCCAAAGGTCCGGTAGCGCAAATGAAGCTCCTCAGAGGTCGGTAGGCTTCCCGAACATATCAATAAAAACGAAGGCTCGTTCTTTTTATGCCCAAGGTAGAGCAGGCACACCTCGACGCCCGTCGCCAGCAGATCGTCGGCGCCGCCCGCGCCCGCTTCGCGAGCCACGGCTTCGCCCGCACCTCGATGGCCGACATCGTCACCGAGTCGGGGCTCTCGACCGGCGCGATCTACCGCTACTTCGCGAGCAAGGACGAGCTCGTCGTCGCCGTCTGCGAGCAGGGGAGCGAGGCCTTCCCGACGGCGCTCACCGCCGAGGCGCTCACCGCTTTCCTGGAGCACGTGCGGTCCCTCGCCCGTGAGCGGGGCCACGCCCGGCTGACGGCCCAGATCTATGCCGAGGCGGCGCTCTCCCCGGCGCTCGCGGCGATCGTCCAGCGACAGCTCTCGGGGCTGCGCGCGGCAGTGGTCGACCTGCTTCCAGACGCCGACGACGGCGACGGCCGTGGCGCCGAGACCGCCGAGGCGTTCGTCGCGCTCTGCAGCGGCTACGGCCAGCAGCTCGCGGTCCGCGGCGACCTCGACCCGGCGCCCTTCGTCGGCGCCCTGATGGCGATCGTCAACCGGTAGCTAGGTGAAGATGCCCGCCGTCGCGACCTCGACGCGGCGGCGCGCGGCCTGCTCGTCGTCGCCGAAGCGGTCGACGCCCCACGACAGCGCCGTCGCCAGCTCGAACGCCTCGTCGGCCGTGACCCCCTCGACCGCGTCGCCTGAGGCCTTCGCCGCGTCGAGCAGCGCGCCCGTCTGCGCGAGCAGAGGGTTGGTCGCGTCGGTCATCGAGGACGCCGGGTCCTCGCGGGCGGTCGCGACGCAGTAGGGCAGGTCGTGCCAGATGCGCAGCTGCCAGGTCAGCCGCACCAGCCACTCCGCGAGCGCCTCGCGCGGGGAGAGGGAGCGCGACAGCTCGCCCGCGTCTGCGACGGCACGCTCGATGATCGTCTGCATGACCGCTGCGAGCAGGTCGTCGCGCGTCGGGAAGTTGCGGTAGAGCGTCGCGTTGCCGACGCCCGCGCGCAGGGCGATGCCGTCGAGCGAGGCGAGCACGCCCTCCGCCTCGAAGGTCTCGCGCGCCGCCTGGAGGATCGCGTCGCGGTTGCGCCGGGCGTCCGCGCGGAGGGGGCGCGGCGCCTTCGCGGCAGCGTCTCGTGCAGCGGTCACGGCGTCCCTCCTTGACAAGCGGGGAGAATCCCCACATACTCTTTTGGGGAAGGTCCCCACTTGATCTGAAGGAGCATAGATGAGCCAGTCACTCGACGGTCGAACGGTCCTCGTGACGGGCGCC
>JAATFK010000250.1 GCA_015655225.1 Solirubrobacterales bacterium
GCTGCGCCGGCGGTCGCGACGGTGGGCCTCTACATCCCGAGCCTGCTCGGTGGCGCTGTGATCGCGGAGACTGTCTTCTCGCTCCCGGGAGTCGGCCAGCTCGCGATCGACTCGGCGCAGGCGCACGACATCCCGGTGATCCAGGGCGTGCTGCTGGTCACGATCGCCGTCGTGCTCATCTCCAACCTGACCGTCGACGCGCTGCTCGGCTGGCTGCGACCCGCGACCCGGAGGGCATGACGATGGAGACGCTGCGCCGCACCCTCCACACGCCCTCGTCCCGGATCGCGGCCGTGGTCCTGCTGGTCGTCGTCGTGCTGATCGCGACCGGCAGCGCGCTGGCGCCCCACGGCGCGCTCGCGCAGGACACGAACGCGCTGCTGAAGGGGCCGAGCGGCCATCACCTGCTGGGGACCGACTACCTCGGGCGCGACACGCTCAGCCGCCTGATCGCGGGGACCCGCGCGACGGTCCTGAGCGCGCTCGCGATGGTCGCGATCGGCCTGCTCGCCGGCGGGCTGCCGGGCATCCTCTCGGCGTTCCTCGGCCGCACCGCCGAGTTCGTCGCGATGCGCACGGTCGACGCGCTGCTGACGCTGCCGACGATCATCCTCGCGATCGCGATCGCCGGCTTCTTCTCGAACGGCCCGTGGTCGGCGATCATCGCCGTCGGCGTGCTGCTGGCGCCGCGCTTCTTCCGCATCGCGCGCGCCGAGACGCTCGGCTTCGCCTCGCAGCAGTACGTCGAGGCGGCGGAGCTGCTGGGCGCCTCGCGCGGCTGGCTGATCCGCACCCACATCTGGCGCAAGGTGCTGCCGACGATCGTCGTGACGGCGGCCGTCTCGGCCGGCTACGCGGTGCTCGCGACCTCCAGCCTCAGCTTCCTCGGCCTCGGCGTCCAGCCGCCCGCGCCGACCTGGGGCTCGATGCTGTCGGCCGACGTCCAGCACCTCTCGCAGGACTCGGTCGGACCGATCTGGCCGGGGATCGCGATCGCGCTCACGGTCTGGTCGTTCAACGCGATCGCGGACGGGCTGCGCGACGCGCTCGGCGCCCGCGCCGACGTGCACGCGCGGTCCGGCAGCCAGCAGGTGCCGGCCCACGAGCTGGAGTCGCTGCTCGTCAACGAGGAGGAGGTCCACCATGTCGCCTGAGCCGCTGCTGCGGGTCGCGGACCTGCAGATCGAGGTGCCCGGCGAGACGGGGCCGGTCGCCGCCGTCCGCGGCGTCGGCTTCACGCTGCAGCGCGGCGAGTCGCTCGGGCTCGTCGGCGAGTCCGGCAGCGGCAAGTCGCTCACCTGTCGCGCGGTCCTCGGCGTGCTGCCGTACGGCTGCCACGCGGCCGGCGGGACGATCACGTTCGACGGCCACGACCTCACGCGGCTGCCGGTGCTCGAGTGGCAGCGGCTGCGGAGCGTGCGGATCGGCGCCATCTTCCAGGATCCCGCCTCCTACCTCAACCCGTCGCTCACGATCGGGCGCCAGCTGAGCGAGGTGCTGCGCGTGAAGGGCGGCCTCGGCCGCCGCGAGGCGAAGGCGCGGGCGCACGAGCTGCTCGCGCTCGTCGGGCTGCGGCGCCCGGAGCTGGTCTACCGGCAGATCCCGTCGGAGCTGTCGGGCGGGATGCAGCAGCGCGCGATGCTCGCGCTCGCCGTCTCCTGCGACCCCGACCTGCTCGTCGCCGACGAGCCGACGACGGCGCTCGACGTGAAGACGCAGGCCGAGGTGCTGGCGCTGCTGGCGGAGCTGCGCGAGCGGCTCGGGCTCGCGGTCCTGTTCGTCTCGCACGACCTCGACGTGGTCGCCGAGCTGTGCGACCGGATCGCCGTCTTCCACCGCGGCGAGATCGTCGAGGCGGGCACGACCGACGAGATCATCCGCCGCCCGCGGCATCCCTACACGCGCTCCCTGATCGAGGCCGCGGCGCTCGCCGAGGCGACCGAGGAGGTGCTCGATGGCGTCCACTCCTGACGCGTCCGCTCCGCTGCTGAAGGTCAGCGACCTGCACGTCCGGCTCCACGCGCCCGGCGGCACCTGGCAGCAGGTGCTCGACGGCGTCGACCTGACGATCGAGCAGGGCGCGATCGTCGGCGTGATCGGCGAGACCGGCTCGGGCAAGACGACGCTCGGCCGCACGATCGTCGGCCTCGTCGCGCCGAGCGCCGGCACGATCGAGCTGGAGGGCCGCGACGTCGCGCGGCTGCGGCGCCGCGCGCGGCGCGCGCTGCGTCGCGAGGGCGTCGTCCAGCTCGTCTTCCAGGACCCGCTGCGCTCGCTCGACCCGGCGCTGCGGATCGGCGAGATCGTCGCCGAGGGGCTCGCGATCCGCGGCGACGGCGACGCCGCCAGCCGCCGCGAGCAGGCGGTCGGCGCGCTCGAGCTGGTCGGGCTCGACGCGACGCTCGTCGACCGGCGCCCGAGCGAGGTCTCCGGCGGCCAGCGCCAGCGCGTCGCGATCGCCCGCGCGCTCGTCACCAGACC
>JAATFK010000696.1 GCA_015655225.1 Solirubrobacterales bacterium
CGACCGGATGAGCTGGTCCCGGTTTCACACCCGACTGGTGATCGCCCTCGGCGTCGCGTGGGTCCTGGACGGCCTCGAGATCACCATCGCCGGCAATGTCACCAACATCATCAGCAAGCCCGGTGCGCTCGGCCTGTCCTCAGGCTCGGTGGCCTTCTCCGTCGGTACGGTCTACCTGCTCGGTGAGGTCGCCGGCGCGCTGTTCTTCGGCCGGCTGTCCGACAAGTGGGGCCGCAAGAACCTGTTCATGATCACCCTCGGCGTCTACCTGATCGGCGGGTTCCTCACCGCGCTGACCGCGGGCAAGGGCCAGGGCTGGGTCTACTACCTTGACGCGACCCGGTTCATTGCCGGCATGGGAATCGGCGGCGAGTACGCGGCGATCAACTCGGCCATCGACGAGCTGATCCCGGCGAAGTACCGCGGTCGCGTCGACATCGCCGTCAACGGCACCTACTGGCTCGGCGCGATCGGCGGCGCCCTGCTCTCGATCGTCGCCCTGAACGAGAGCATCCTGCCCGGCAACGTCGGTTGGCGCATCTGCTTCGCCCTCGGCGTCGTGCTCGGCGTCGTCATCCTCCTCGTCCGCCGCAACGTCCCCGAGAGCCCCCGCTGGCTCCTGATCCACGGCCGCGAGGACGAGGCGGAGGAGATCGTCGCCGAGGCCGAGCGACGCGTCAGAGCCCAGCACGGCGAGGACTCCCTGCCCGAGCCCGACAGCTCGATCACGATCCGCCAGCGGACGACGATCGGCCTCGTCCGGATCGCCCGCACGATCGTCACGCTCTACCCCAAGCGCACGGTCCTCGGCCTCTCGCTCTTCCTCGGCCAGGCCTTCCTCTACAACGCGATCACCTTCGGCTACGCCAACATCCTGATCAGACTCTTCGGCGTCTCCTCCGGCCACACCGGCTACTACTTCGCCGTGATCGCCGCCGGCAACCTCGTCGGCCCGCTCCTGCTCGGCCCGCTCTTCGACACGATCGGCCGCCGCACGATGATCTCCGGCACCTACATCCTGTCGGGCATCCTCCTGCTGGTCACGGCACTGCTGACGAAGAACGGCAGCCTGACCGCGACGACGATGACGATCTGCTGGTGCGTCGTCCTCTTCTTCGCCTCGACCGGCGCCTCCTCCGCCTACCTGACGGTCAGCGAGGTCTTCCCGATGGAGACCCGCGCGCTCGCGATCGCCGTCTTCTACGCGGTCGGGACCGGCGTCGGCGGCGCCGTCGGCCCGCTCGTCTTCTCCGACCTCACGAAGGACGGCGACCCCTCCAAGGTCGCGCTCGCCTTCCTGGTCGGGGCGCTCCTGATGATCGCGGCCGGTGTGGTGGCGTTCTTCCTCGCGGTCCACGCGGAGGGCAGAAGCCTGGAGAACATCGCCAGACCGCTGACGGCCGAGGATGCCGAGGAGGAGAGCGGGGGCGGCAGCGCCTCCGGGAGCGGCGGCCCGCGCATCGCGCCGGCCGGGGCGTCCTAGGCAGGCGCAGGCTACGGCGCCAACAGCGAGACGATCTCGCTCGCGGCGTCGCGCAGCTCTCCCAGCGCGCGGTCCTCGTCGTAGCGCGCGGTCGGCGCGGTGATCGCGAGCGCGGCGCTGCCGAGCTGGGTCGGCGGGATCGGCACCGCGATCGAGCTCATGCCCTCGAGGTATTCGTCGTGCTGCGCCGCGTAGCCGGTCTCGAACGCGCCGCGGACGATCGCGTCCGCCGGCAGCGGGACGCCGGTCGCCCGCGTCCGCTCCAGCTCGGCCGCCCCGCAGAAGGCGATCAGCACGCGACCGGACGCGGACTTCGCGAGCGGCATCCGCGTCCCGGGCTTGATGTCGGCCTTGAGCGCGCGGTCGGCGGCGACCCGCTGCACGATCATCGCGGCGTCGCCGTCGAGCACCGCGATCGAGGCGGTCTCCCCCGTCCGCGCCGCGAGCGACGTGAGCGTCGGGAGGATCCGCGAGCCGAGGTCGGCCTGCTCCAGGACGGCCGTGGCGATCGAGAGCGCGCGCAGCGTCAGCCGGTACTTGGCGTCCGCGTCGACCTCGACCCAGCCGGCCGCGACGAGCGTCCGCAGCTGCTGGTGGATCGTGCCGCGGCGCCCGTCGATCCTCCGTGCGAGGTCGCTGACCCCGACCGGCCCGGACTCGGTCGCGAGCGCGTCGAGGAGCGCGAGGCATCTCATCGCCGAGCCCAGCAGCCGCTCCTGGGGAGCGTCCGTCGTCGTCTCCGTCATCTCGGTCCCGATCCCCATCGTGCGAACGATAGACCTGGCCGTGTCCGGACGGGGCCGGTCATCCCGCGAGCGTCACGGTCCGCCGTGGCGGCGGCGTCACACGGCTGCGGGTGAGGAGCACTTCGCCCTCGACGACGACGCACGAGATGCCCGGCGTGTCGCCGGTCGCGAGCGCGTCGAGCGCCGTCTCGGTCGCACCGCCGATCGGCGCGTCGAGCACGATCAGGTCCCCCGCCAGCCCCGGCGCGAGACGACCGGCGTCGAGCCCGTAGCGCCGCGCGGTCGAGCCGCTGGCCGCGCAGAACGCGAGGTCGGGATCGAGCCCGCCGAGCGCGCTGCAGTACGCGATCGTGCGCAGCATCCCGAGCGGGACGACACCCGTTCCCGACGGCGTGTCGGTCCCGATCTGCAACCGCTCGACGGCGTCGCGCCGGCGCAGCAGCGAGACGACGTCCACGAGCGCCCGGATGTTGCCCGCCTGGACCACCTCGATCGCGGCCGCGGTGCCGTCGAGGATCTGCTCGATCTCGGCGAACGGCCGCGCGGTCGGGCCGCCGTTCGTGTGGCTCGCGACGTCGGGCTGGATGGCGAGCGCGGCCTCGGCGCCGAGCACGTGCGAGCCGGGAACCGACGCCCCGCCGATGTGCATCGGGACGGTCCAGCCGTAGGAGCGCGCGAGCGCCACCAGCGGCACGACCTCCTCGGGGTCGACGACGGCGCCGAGCCCGATCTCCCCCAGCAGCCGCACGCCCGCCTCGTCCATCTCGGCGAAGTGCTCCGCCGTCAGGCCGGGCTCCAGCAGCAGCGCGCCGCCGATCAGCCGCGCGCCCCCGGGCCGCAGGTTGCGGGCGCTCTGCGCGGCGGCGATCGTCATCGACTTCGCCCCGACGGCGGTGCGCGGCCGGCCCGGCCAGTGCGGCTCGCCGGCCGAGACGAGCGTCGTGACGCCGCCGTTGAGATGGCTCGTGATCCAGCCGCTCGTGCTCTGCCGCGGCGTATAGTCGCCGATCACCGGATGGGTGTGCGGATCGATGATCCCGGGCGCGATCGTCGCGCCGCCGACGTCGACCGTCGCGATGCTCCCGCCGGGATGGACGTCGTCGAGCGCGCCGACGGCGGCGACGAGGCCGTCGCGGATCAGCACCGCGTCGCCCTCCGCGCGCGGCGCCTCGAGCAGGCCGGTGAGGATCGTCCCCGCCCCGTGGACCAGCAGGTCGTTGCTCATCGCCACGCCTCCGTCACCTCGGCGACCGTCACCACGTCGCCATAGTGGGTCGCGACGTCGTAGAGGGTGCTCTCCTCCTCGCGCGGGCCGGTGGCGCGCGACGCGTCGCGGGCCACCCACACGTCGTAGCCGTGGAAGAAGGCGTCGTGCACGGTCGCGCGCACGCAGATGTTCAGCGCCACGCCGGTGACGACGACGCGCGCGATGTCCCGCTCGCGCAGCAGCAGGTCGAGGTCGGTGCCGAAGAAGCCCGAGTAGCGCCGCTTGCTGACGATCGGCTCGCCCTCCTCGATCCCCAGATCGGGATGCAGCTCCGCGCCCCAGGTGCCGTCGATCGCATGCGGGATCCGCTTGCGGAAGAGGCCGTCGCTCGCGTCGCGGTGGCCGGGACGGATCCACACGACCGCGACGCCGGCCGCGCGCGCGGCCTGGGCCAGCTCGCGGTTGGCGGCGATCACCGGGCCGCCGTCCTCGGCCGGCATCGCGCCGCTCGGCTCGAGGTAGTCGTTCACCATGTCGACCACGAGCAGCGCCGTGCGCGCGGGGGCGATCTCGGGTCGCGGCGCGTCCGCCTGCTTGGCGGAGAACGGGTCGGGCGCGTCCAGGTCGGGAGCGTCAGCGGAGGCCATCGACGCCCTCGGCGTCCGCGACGGTCAGCCCGCCGACGCGGGCGTGCGGCCGCGGACCGTCCGTGACGGCCAGCGCGACGACCAGCTCGTCGGCCTGCGGCGCGTCCGCGACGCGGAACTCGATCGAGTCGAAG
>JAATFK010000434.1 GCA_015655225.1 Solirubrobacterales bacterium
GCGACTCTCGGCGGCAGAGTCGCCCCCGGAGGGTTCGAGGAGTTCGAGGGCAAGATGAAGGGCGCCGCCGCCGCCGCAGAGAGGTTCGAGACGACGATCACGGCGGCGATGCGGCGGATGGAGGCCTCGACCACCGCCGCGGCGTCGAAGGCCGCCGACGCCGAGAAGGCGCAGGCCGACGCGGCCGCCGACTCCGCCGCGCGCATCCAGACCGCCAACCGCACCATGGCGGACTCGACGACGGCTGCGGCGACGAAGATCCGGGCCGCGAGCGACGCGATCGGCAAGTCGATGACGGGCGGCACGACGAAGGCGTCGAAGTCGACTCAACAGTGGTCGAAGATCAACAAGCAGGCGTCGGACAGCCTCGACCAGATGGGCCACGCCGCGAAGCTCGCGGCCGGCGGCGGCCTCCTGGCGGTGGCCGCTGGCGCCGCTGTGGCGGTCACGCAGGCCGTCAGCTTCCAGCGCCAGCTCCACAACATCAACTCGCTCGCAGGCCTCTCGGAGAAGGGGTTGCAAGGCATCAGCCGAGAGCTGCTCGCGATGGCCGGCGAGGTCGGCCAGTCGCCAAGAACGCTCGCCGACGGCATGTACCAGCTCGTGTCCTCCGGCTTCAACGCCAGAGACGCGATGGTCGTGCTGCGCGCCTCGGCGATCGCCGCGACCGCGGGCCTGACCGACACTGGCACCGCCGCCACCGCCATCTCGGGTGCGATCAACGCCTACGGGCTGAGAGCCAGAGATGCCGGCCACGTCTCCGACGTCCTCTTTCAGACCGTCAACCGGGGCGTGGTCAGCTTCGAGCAGCTCGCCCAGGGCATCGGGCCGGTGCTGCCGTTCGCCGCGAAGCTCGGCATCGGGCTCGACCAGGTCGGCGCGTCCGTCGCGACGCTCACGAAGCAGGGCATCCCGGCCGCTGAGGCGTTCACGGCGCTCAGAGGCGCCATGTCGACGTTCATCAACGACCCGAGAGACTTCGCCGCCGCCGTCAAGCAGACCGGCTACGAATCCGGGACCGCGCTGATCAGAGCAAGAGGCTTCCAGGGCGCGCTCGAAGCGCTCGCCGGCACGACCAGAGGCAACAGCACCGCCTTCAAGAGACTCTTCCCCGACGTGCGGGCCGCGACGGCCGCGTTCGACCTCACAGGCAGATCGGCCAGAATGGCCGACGGAGACGTCAAGGCCTTCTCCAACACCGCCGTCAGAGGCGCCGCCTCGAAGGTGTTCGCCGAGCAGTCGAGATCGAACGCCGTCCAGCTGCAGAAGCTCGGCGCCGCCGCGCAGAGCGTCGCCATCGACATCGGCAACTACGTGCTGCCGCAGCTCGCCAAGCTCGGCCAGCAGGGCGCCCAGGCGATCGGCAAGTTCCTCAGATCCGGGGATGCCGCCGACGTGGGGCACGCGCTGTCGGAGGCATTCAGCACGATCGGCCACGTCGTCTCCGACGTGGCACCGGACATCGAGGCGGTCGCGAAGGCCCTGCTCGACGTGGGGCGGGCACTCGACATCGGCTCCGCGTCGCACATCGAAGCGCTGCTTGCGACGTTCCTCGGTTTCAAGGCTGCGGAGGCGGTGCTGCCGATCATCCTGTCGCTCGGCGGCGCGATCGGTGCGCTGGCGACGGCCGCCTACACGGCGCCAAGCCTCGGCGCGTTCTTCGGCGATGTGGTCGACATGGCGAACCCGATCACGCTCGTCGCCGCCGGGGTCGGCGCCCTTGCCGGCGCGCTCGTCCTGCTCAGCGGCAACGAGCACAGCGAGGCCGAGGCGGCCGCCGACGTCACGGCGGCGAAGAAGGATGAGCTGACCGCGATCCAAGCGGTGCACGATGCCGTCCTCGGCGCCGCGAACTCGACGTTCGCCGCCCGCGACGCTGACATCGCGCTCACCAGAGCGAGACAGACGCTCTCGGACGTGACGAAGAAGTACGGGAAGAACTCCCCGCAGTACCGCCAGGCACTCGAGGACGAGCGCGAGGCCGCGCTGCGCTCGACCACCGAGCACCAGCAGCTGACGAGAGCCAAGCAGGACATGACGGCCGCCGACCTCAGAGCGCAGCAGGCGGCGACCAAGACTATCGCGCAGGCCAGACAGCTCAGAGACCAGCGGATCAGCGACGCGACCAAGGAGTTCATGGACCCCTCGGGCACGCACGATCAGGCGAGACTCACCGACGAGGTCAACGACACCTGGAGACGCTACAACGCGACCGTCCAGCAGGCGGCGAGGGGCACCGACGCCGCGACCATCTCGCAGATCAACCTCGACCGCGTCCTCAACGGCCAGA
The DNA here is from genome assembly GCA_015655225.1 of Solirubrobacterales bacterium. Classification (GTDB taxonomy): domain Bacteria; phylum Actinomycetota; class Thermoleophilia; order Solirubrobacterales; family Solirubrobacteraceae; genus Conexibacter. The sequence goes on from JAATFK010000434.1 coordinate 2,291, forward strand.
GACTCGTCACGGACGCGCAGGCCACCTCCGTCGCGAACCTCACTCGCGTGTGGGACAGCCTGCCGAGAAAGACCAGACTGGAGCTGGCGACGACGTCCGGCCCGGCGGTCGCTCAGATTGGCGACCTCGTCAGCAGACTCAAGAGCCTCCCGAGACAGCAGGTCGTGCGCATCCTCACCGACGCAAGCACGGCGAGAGAGCAGATCGCCGCTCTCAACGCCGCCGTCCACGGCGTGCCGACGAGCCGCATCGTCAAGATCGAGACCTCATCCGAGCCCGAGCGCGTTAAGGTGCTGCAACTGACGGCTGCCGTCCACGGCGTGCCGCAGCGGGTCGTCGCCAAGATCACGTCGACCGCGTCGACCGAGAGCGAGAGAGTCGCCGCGTTGACCGCCGCGATCCACGGCGTGCCGGAAAGCCGCATCCTGAAGATCACCTCGAGCGCGGCGAGCGAGCGCCTCAAGGTGGCGGAGCTGTCGGCCGCGATTCACGGAGTGCCGCAGTCGGTCGTTTCGCACATCACATCGAGCGCGGCGAGCGAGCGCGTGAAGGTGACTGCGCTCACTGCCGCGATCGACGGCGTGCCGCCCTCGAAGGTCTCGCAGATCGTCGCGGACGTAGCGGTCGGCGCGACCGCTCAGGTCGCGGCGCTGAACGACCAGATCAACGCGGTCCACAGCACCTCGGCGACGATCACGGTGACCGAGATCCACAACACGGTCAACACGATCACCGACAACGTCAACCGCCTCATGGGCCAGATCGGCGGAAAGCCGAAGGCTGCTGGCCGTGGACCGAGTGCCGGAGAAGTCGCGCTGATCGGGGAAGGGGCCGCGCCGGAGTACCGGGTCGATGCCGCGACCGGCCGCGGCTACAAGACTTCGGGCCCTCATGTCGCAGCTCTCGGACCGTCCGAGTATGTGATTCCGACGGAGCGCCGCTATCGGAGCGGCGCCAGCGTGCTGTTCGACTCGCTCGCCCGCGACCTTGGCGTACCCGGCTACGCGTCAGGTCGCCCGCGAGCCACAGCCGCCGGGAGCAAGAAGAAGGCGGCGGCGAAGGTCAAGCCGTCGGCGAGATATGGGTCCGTCCCGAAGAAGATCGCGCTCGGCGGCGTCGACTACCAGGACGTCAGAACGGCCTATGACAGCGCCGAGGAGGGCTACAAGCGCGCGGTCGACGCAGAGCGGACGGCGAAGACGAACGTCGCCAGAGCGAAGCAGTCGCTCGCCTCCGCGCAGCACGAGGGCTACAGAGTCACGAGAGGCCCGAACAAGGGCAGATGGTCCAACCAGACCACCCGCGACAACGCTGCCAAGCGCGTGAAGGACACGGAGACGCTCTACGACCGCGCGAAGAAGGTCACGGCCGAGCGCAGACCCGGCGAGGTCAGACGCAAGGCCGAGTACCAGGCCGCCAAGCGCTACTACGACAAGATCTCCAACGCCAGAACCGACGTCGATGCCTTTACGCAGGCGATGGCCGACGCCGACTCGCGCTACGACGACAGAGCCTATCTCGCTGCCCAGAAGGGCCGGATCTCCAAGCTGAAGTTCCTGATCAGAACCGAGCAGGAGGCCTACAAGCTCGCGGATCCGAACAGCGACTACGCCCGCGGCCTGCTCGCCGACCTGATCCAGTGGGGCGGTAGACCCGCCGCCGACGGTAGAACCTCCGGGTTCGGTGGCGACGTGCTCGCCGCCCAAGCGCCCGTCGACACCGCGCCCGAGCCGGACGAGACCGACGCGCAGAGAAGAGCCGATCAGGACGCCGACGACGAAGCGTCGACCGGCATGACCGCCGCCGAGCGCGGGACGCTGGCGCAGATCAACGCGAACGTCGCGCTGGCTGCGCTCACGCCCGACACCGGCGACGACATCACCGCCGCCCAGCAGCTCGTCAACTTCCTCGGCTCCGTGCTTCCCGAGGTCGAGAGTGATCCGGCGCGCGGCGGCGCGGCCGAGGTCGCCGACATCGCCGGCCAGCTCAGAACCGCGCGCGACAACCTCGACGCGCTCGTCAACCCGAACGGCTCGAGCACGAACAGCGACCCGGACCTGCAGGCGCAGCTCGACCAGGCGAATCAGCGGCTCGTCGCGCAGCAGGCCGAGACGAGAGCCGCGAACAACGCGCTCGCAGTGTTCGGCGGCTCCGGCGACATAGGCGCCGGCGGCGGATCGTCGGTGACGCAGAACATCTACACGCTGCACCCCGGTGACCCCGCGACCTTGACCGCGATCGGTCAGGCGGCGACGGCTGGGATCGGCTACCAGGGCAGCCGCCGTGCCGTCGGCATCAAGCCGGGGATCTGAGATGGCCTCGCGCGGTCAACACGGAGAACGGCGAGGGCTTGAGCACGGTCCGAGCGAGCTGGCGCTGAGGTGTAGGCGGCGGTCGAGACGGCGAACCGTCTACTCGACGACTCGACGGCCGCTGACGGGGCTGCTAACCCGGACACAGCCCGGACGCGCGCCAGCCCGGCGGACTACCTCGACGTGTGGGCGTTCGCGATGTGCCACCGATTGATGCTGGTCGCGAACTCCGTGAGCCCGGCGACGTCGATCGTCGGAGGCTCACCGACGCTGAACGCGAGCATCACGGCGCCGCGCGGTGTCGTGCAGTACGGCACGCCGACAGCCGGCCCGAAGCGCCCATCGAATCGGAGCTGGAGACCGCTCGTCAGATCGACGACGGCTTCGAGCTGGCCGTCGGCCGCCCGTGTGTACAGGCGCTTGACGGCTGCGGCGATCATGTCGGCCGTCTCGTCGAGCCGTGCTGCCGCGTGCCACGCGCGTGCCTGTGCCGCGGCTCTTTCGTCGCTGCCATCGATCTGCGCGACGAGGTCGTCGTCCCAGCCCGGCACCTGCAGGTTCATGTGGACCTCGCGCCGTCGTGCGCCCAAGCGTCTGCGCACGCGGTCGAGGGGCGTCAACCGCCGGCCCCTCTCAGGAAGTCGCGCACGCCCTGCCGGGAGACCTGCGTGAGTTCCACAATCCGCTGCTGTGTCAGGCCCGCGGCGTGTGCGCGCGGGATGAGGTCAGCGAGCTGGTCGGACGTCTGTCTTCGCTCGGCGAGGGCGGCCGCTCGCCGGCTGCCGACTTCTCGGAGTTGCTGCTCGAGTTCGTCTCGGTCCATGTGCGGCACTGTACTTGACATCAGATGCAAAGTACAGTTCTATACATCGCACATCAGAGATCGGCCCGGCGAGCGCGCCAACGCTCCCGGGCCCGGCACGAGAGGTTGCATCTCCCATGCATCACGAGCGTACAACGCCCCTGCCCGGGCGTCGCCTTCACCTGGTCGAACGCCACGCCGGCCCATACGCCTCCCCGCGGCGGCTGACCCGACGCGACCTCGTCACGATCGATGGCGGCGCGCAGCCATCCGACACGGAGGGGCAGTGGTCGACGGCCTGGTCGGTCATCCATACCGGCGTCGAGGGCGCACTCACCTCGCTCCCGCCGGACCATCCGCGCCGCGCCGAGCTTCTGACGCTCCTGCGCGACGCCGCGGAGATCGCCGGCCTCGAGTCGCCCTCCGTTCTGCGGACGGTCGCTTCGCACACGGTGTCCCGATGAGCTTCCCGAATCTGACGCCGCCACCGCCGCCAGCTGCCGGCGAGCCCGAACGGGAGGCGTGGACGCTCGTGCTGGAGGCCATCGAAGTGGCGATCGATGTCGAAGGCCTCCAGTCCTTCGATCGCGGCAGCCTCGCGTTGTTCCACGAGCGCGCCTCTCGGCGTATTGGAGCAGAGATACTGGGCGTGCCCGCCGCGTGGGAGCCGCCCACCGAGCACGCCATCGTAAGTGGCCCTCTCGGTGTTCGCCGGCTGCGCGAGTTCGGTGTCGACAGCTCTGCGGTCGGCGGCCTGATCTACGTCGCCCGGCTGCTTCAGATCGGCGACGTCGAGCAGGCCACGGACGAGGAGCTGCTGCGGATCCGTGGCCTCGGCCCGCGTCGTCTGCGCCAAATCCGCAGAGGCATCGAGCGATTCAACGTCGCCCTAGTCGCCGAGGCCACGACCGCGGCGCCGACCGGAGCAACCCATGCCCCGTAGACCGACCGGCTCCATCGTTGAGCATGAAGGCGTAGACGGCCTGACCTACCGCGCGCTGCGCTTCACCGCTTTCGGCAGACGCCGCTACGTGCCGCTCGGCGCGGTCCCGCGCGACGAGGCCGAGCGGCACCTGCGCGGCATCCTGGCCGACGTCGAGCGCGGCATCTGGCAGCCGAGAGAGGCTCCCGCTGATCCGCCGGCCGAACCCGAGCGACCGACGTTCCACACCTTCGCGGAGCAGTGGTGGATCGAACGCGAGGGCGAGTGGAGACCAACGACGCGCGCCGACTACCGGTGGCGGCTCGAGAACCACCTCCTGCCGTTCTTCGCCGACTTCGACCTCGGCAAGATCACGATCGCCGACGTCGACCGCTACAGAGCGGCGAAGCTCGTCGACGCCAACCGCGTGCGCACGCTGATCGCGGCAGCCAGACGGCCGGAGGACCGGCCGCGCGACGAGGACGGCCGACTGCTCCGTCCGCTTTCGGGCGAGTCGATCAACAAGACGCTGGTGCTGCTCGGCGCGATCCTCGAGGCCGCGGAAGAGCGCGAGCTGATCGCCCGCAACCCGGCTCGCGGCCGGCGGCGGCGCGTGAAGACGCACCCGCCCGAGCGCTCCTACCTCGACAGCGCCGACCAGATCGTCGCGCTGCTTGACGCAGCAGTCGCCCTCGACGCCGAGGCGGGCGAGCGCAACCGCCACGTGGCACGGTTCGCGCAGCTCGCGACGCTTGTCTTCGCCGGTCTCCGCATCAGCGAGCTGCTGGCCCTCCGATGGCGTGACGTCGATCTCGCCAACGGGCGCCTGCACGTCGGGCAGTCCAAGACCGACGCCGGCGTTCGGTTCGTCACGATCCGGCCGGCGTTGCGCGACGTGCTCGCCTCGCTGAAGGCCGCGAGGCGCGACGCGAGACCGGCAAACTACGTGTTAGCGACGTCGACCGGCCGGCAGCAGAGTGCGAGCAACCTGCGCAACCGCGTCCTCGCCGCCGCTGTCGCGCGCGCCAATGACGAGCGCGCAGCGGCGGACCGGACGCCGCTTCCGCTGTTGACGCCGCACTCGCTGCGCCGGACGTTCGCGTCGCTGCTGTACGCGATCGGCGAGCCGGCGACGGTGGTCAAGGACGAGATGGGGCACACGAACCCGAACCTCGCGCTCGCCATCTACGCCCAGTCGATGCGACGCGGACCCGACGAAGTCACGCACCTGCGAGCACTCGTTGAGGGCGACAGTGTCCCACCCGACTACATAGCTTCCGGGCGAGCACGCGACCTTGCCGCTGCAAGGCTGTGGCCACTTCATCACCGAGGCGGCGGTGCGCACCTTCCTGCC
>JAATFK010000028.1 GCA_015655225.1 Solirubrobacterales bacterium
AGTTGTCGCTGAGATGCGTGAAGACCGACGTGGCCCAGACGACGTCGAAGAAGTCGTCGCTCTGCGGCAGGCCCGGCGCCTCCTCGACCACGAACGGATGGAAGGGCGGCGAGAGATGCTCCCGCATCCACGCGATGCTCGTCTCGTCGATGTCACAGCCCCAGAACTCGGCATCGGTGGCCTCGTCCGCGTAGTGCCGCAGGACCCGCCCTGCCCCACAGCCGAAGTCGAGCGCCCGCTTGCCGCGCCAGTCCCAGTCCGCCGGGAGCGACGTGTCGATCGCCGTCCGCAGTGCGGCTCCGATCGTCTCGTAGAGCGCGAGCTGCTCCTCGTCGCCGAGTGAGCCCACGCGATTGGCGAGGTCGAGCGGCGGGAGCGGGAGTCTGCGCGTTTCCATCAACTGGGGTCCTCTCGAACGGGGTCGTAGCTGTCGAGCACTTGGGCCCGGTCCTCAGTCCTTCTGCAGCACGAGAACGGACTGCGGGAGGTAGGCAGGATCATCACTGAAGTCGCGCAGCTTCAGATACCGTGTCCATTCGCGTTCGGCGTAGGCGCGCGGGACGAACGCCTCCCCATAGAGTCCTTCGTCCAGGCCTCCGCCGCCGCCGCTCGGATACGTGCGGAAGATGAACTCCCCCGCGGCGAACTGGGCCCGGACCGCGTCGATGTCGGAGAACATCTCCAGCAACGACGCTTCGAGGTGGGTGGGCTCCTGCGTCCCCACCAGCGTCTCGACGTAGGAGAGGAAGTAGTCGCTGCGACTCGTGACGACGAGCACGCCGCCGGGCTTGAGGATGCGGGCGAACTCCTCGATCCAGGCGAGCTGGGCGCGCTCGGCCAGGTGGGAGAAGACCGAGTAGGCGTAGATCACGTCGAAGCGGTCGGACGCGAAGACGGTCGGCGGCAGCTCGTCGCAGTGGATCAGGCTGCCGGGGACCCCGGTCTGCTTGCAGAGCTCGATCGCGAGCGGCATCGCGTCGATCCCGTAGATCCCCTCGACGGCCACGTCGCGGAGGAAGTAGCGGGCGATCCGGCCCCAGCCGATCCCGAAGTCGAGCACGCTGCTGTCGGCCGTCAGCGGTCGACCGAAGCGTGCCGCGGCGGCGGTGATCGCGGAGTAGAAGTTGAAGGCCTCGTCGAGCGCCCGCTCGAACGAGGCGCCGACGAACCGCTCCTGCACCTCGGGGGGCGGGAAGCCCGGGAGCGTCAGGCCGTGCTGATCGCGATCGGCCACGCTCGCCTTGACGACGGCGTGCCATGCCTCCGGCGTGAGCTCGTGCAGTGCGTCGGGAACGGTCTTCATCGGCGAGGCGTCTCCAGGTCGATCGGTACGTGGTCGGCATCATTGCGCGCCATCGCGTCCGGGTCCTGCTTCGTGATCGCGCGCCAGACGCGCTCGATCTGCGGCTCCCAGCTGAGCGCCTCGATCTCCGCGGAGGCGGTCGTGGCGATCCGGTCGCGCAGCGCGCGGTCCTCGACGAGGCGCCCGATCCGCTCCGCGATCTGCGTCGGGAGCGCCGGCGACAGCAGGCAGTTCTCCTCGTCGCGCAGGAACCAGCGCGTGTGCGGGTTCTGGTTCGAGACGGTCGCCGTCCCGCACGCCATGAACTCGAACGGCTGGTAGCTCGGGTGCTTCGTCATCATCAGGACGAGTCCGACGTCGCACGAGCGGTACAGGTCCGCGACCTCGTCGAGGCTGCCGAGCCGGCCGAGGCTGCGGATGCGGTCGGCGAGGCCGTACGCGCCGGGGTTCCAGACCTCGCCGGCGCAGACGATGTCGACGCGGTCGCCGTAGCGCTGCTTGACCTTCGAGAGCGCCGCGATGCCGAGGCCGAACGCGTTGCGCTCCGTCTTCGGCCGCCCGTAGAAGAAGATCTTCACCGGCCCCTCGCCGCCGCGCGGCGTCGCCGGCGGGTGGTAGCGGTGCAGGTCGACCGCCGGAACGAAGTCAACCGCCGGGTTGCCGTAGGCGCGGTAGACCTCGGCGAGACCGGGCGTGTTGACGATCCCCGGCAGGCCGAGCCGGTAGGTCTCCTCCGCCAGCGCGTAGGCCGAGCCGGCGGCGTAGAACTCCGGCTCGAAATCCTGGATGAAGTAGAAGCGCGCGGGCGCGCCTCTGTAGCGCAGCATCGCGTAGACGCTCGTCCAGAGCGTCGCGATCGCGGCATCGGCCGGCGGCAGCTGCTCGGGCGCGACATGGCCGGCGCCGCCGGCCGACGTCACCGTCGCGTTCGCCAGGCCGGGGAACGCGGCCGCGATCTTGGGTGCGATCTCGGCGGCCGCGGCGGGCGAGTCGTAGACGTGGAAGCGACTCTCGACGCCGTGCTCGCGAGCGAAGTGGTCGGCGAAGCGGAGGATCGTGTAGACGCCGCCGAAGTAGGCGTGCTGGAAGTACGGGAGGAACCACTGGATCGAGCGGATCTCCTGGCGCTCGACGGCGGCGTAGGCGTCGAGGAGCGCGCGGTTCTGCTCCAGCGCCGCGTCGGTCGCGTCGAACGCGCCGGAGATCCCCAGCTCGTCGGACTCGGTCAGCTGCGGCTCGTCGTCGGCGCGGTTGAGCCGCCGCCGCCGAGCGCGGAAGTACGCGTAGCCGAACTCCGTCGGGCCCTGCCGGGTGATGTTCCAGATGTAGCGCAGCCGGTTCGGGTCGAACCGTCCCTGCCGCGGTCGCTGCTCTGATGCCATTCCACCCGATCGTAGGGACCCGCGCGTCGGAACGCCGCGCGGCGGGAAGTCATCGGACCGGACGACTAGACTCGGTTTTCCGCAACTTCCCCTGGGTCACGGACGTTTCGTGTCCTATCTCCACCGTGACTGACCGACCCTCGACCAGAGCCCTCGCCACGCGCCCGCGGCATCTCGCGATCGTTCCCGCCTACAACGAGAGCGGAGCGATCGCCGACGTCGTGCGCGACCTGCGCACGCATGCCCCGGACTTCGACGTGCTCGTGATCGACGACGGCTCGACCGACCGCACGAGCGACGCCGCACAGCTCGCCGGCGCGCTCGTGATTCGCCACCCGTTCAACCTCGGGATCGGCGGCGCGATGCAGTGCGGCTACGCCTTCGCGGCCGAGAACGGCTACGAGCTGGCGGTGCAGGTCGACGGCGACGGCCAGCACGACGCGCGCCACGTCCACGAGCTGGTCGCGTACCTGCGGGCGCACCCGGGCCTCGACATGGTGACCGGCTCGCGCTTCCTCGCGACCGCCGGCGACGGCTACCGCAGCTCCGCCTCACGCCGCGTCGGCATCCGCATCTTCGCCCGGGTGATCTCCGCGATCACCGGCAGCCCCGTGACCGACCCGACCTCCGGCTTCCGCATGACGACGCGCCGGGGGATCGAGCTGTTCGCACGCGACTACCCGCACGACTACCCCGAGGTCGAGGCGATCCTGATGATGCACGCGCACAGGCTCGCGAGCGCCGAGGTCCCGGTCACGATGCGCTCGCGCACGAGCGGCGTCTCCTCGATCAACCCGACGCGCTCGATCTATTACATGATCAAGGTGCTGCTGGCGATCTTCATCGGCCTCTTCCGTGCGCGGCCGAACGTCGAGCGCGGCTACCCGGCGCCGGTCGCGGCGCAGCACACGCTCTGATGGCGCTGCGGATCCAGCTCGTCGCGATCCTCGTCACCGGCGGGCTCTTCGTGCTCGTCTTCGAGCTGGTCCGGCGGCGCCGGCTGATGGAGCGCTACGCGCTGCTGTGGATGTTCGCGGCCGGCATCCTGCTGGTGCTGGCGGTCTGGAAGGGCCTGCTCAACCGCGTCGCGCACTCGATCGGGATCTACTACGCGCCGTCGGCGCTGTTCGCCGTCGCGTTCGGCTTCATCCTCGTGCTGCTGCTGCACTTCTCGCTCGTGATCTCCCGCCTCTCGGATCAGAACAAGGTGCTCGCGCAGCGGCTCGGGATGCTCCAGCAGCGGCTCGATCAGCACGAGCGGATCGCGCACGGCGCCGACGCCGCGCGCGACGACGGCGACGTCACCGCCCGCGAGCTGACGCGCAGCAGCAGCTAGCTCGGTGTCGACCGCGTCGACCGCTCTGCCCGCCGTCGCGGTCGTGATCGTGACGCACGACAGCGCCGACGCGCTGCACGCTACGCTCGCGGCGCTGCTGCCGCAGCTGCGCGACGGCGACGAGCTGACGGTCGTCGACAACGCCTCGCGGGACGGCACGCCCGCCCTCGCGCGCCGGCTGGCGCCCGCGGCGACGGTGCTGGAGACGGGCGCGAACCTCGGCTTCGCCGGCGGCTGCAACGCCGGCGCGGCGACCAGCTCGACCCCGCTGCTGCTGTTCCTCAACCCCGACGCGCGCCCCGCCCCTGCATGCCTCGACGCGCTCAGAGCGGCGGCCGGCGCGCACCCCGGCTGGGGCGCGTGGCAGGCGCTCGTGACGCTCCCGGGCGCGACGGTCGTCAACACGAGCGGTGGCGTCACCCATTTCCTCGGCCTCTCCTGGGCGGGGGAGTGCGACCAGCCGGTGCGGCCCGAGCCCGATCGCGAGGTCGCCTTCGCGTCCGGCGCCGCGCTCGTCGTCCGGCGGGCCGCGTGGGAGCTGGCGGAGGGCTTCGACCCGGCCTTCTTCATGTACGCCGAGGACGTCGACCTGTCGCTGCGCCTGCGGCTCGCGGGCTTCGGCGTGGGCGTCGCGCGCGCGGCCGTCGTCGAGCACGACTACGATTTCGACAAGTGCGCCTACAAGTGGTTCCTGCTCGAGCGCAACCGCTGGTGGACGATCGTCGGCGCCTACCCCGCGCCGCTGCTGGCGGCCGTCCTGCTCCCGCTGCTGGCGGCCGAGGTCGGCGTGCTGGCGGTCGCGGCGCGCGGCGGCTGGCTGCGAGAGAAGCTGCGCGCCCAGGCGGCCGTGCTGCGCTCGCTGCCGTGGCTGCTGCGGCGCCGCGGCCGGATCCAGGCGACGCGCCTGGTCTCCGCCGGCGAGTTCGCGGCCGCCCTGACCGCCGATCTCGACAGCCCCTACCTGCCGCTCGGACCGGAGCTGGCGCCGGCGGTCGCGCTGCAGCGGCGCTACTGGGCGCTCGTCGGGCGGGCGCTCACTCGCCCGGGGCGCGCAGGCGGCAGCTCGCGTCGCGCAGGGTGAGCTGCGGGTTGTAGAAGGGGTCGCCAACGGTGCGGAAGGCGCCGTAGCGCTCCTCCGAGCGCGCGAAGTCGCCCGGGTCGACGTGGGTGCCGCGGCTCTGCGACTCGTCGTGCAGGAGCCGCACGTGGGGGACGCAGAGCGAGCGCAGCCCGGCCGCCGTCAGCCGCAGGCAGAGGTCGACGTCGTTGCCCGCCACGACGAAGGTCTCGTCGAAGCCGCCGACCGCGTCGAGCTTCGTCCGCTCGATCATCAGGCAGGCAGCCGTCACCGCGAGCCAGTTGCGCACGCCGTCGGTCGCGCTGCCGAACGGCGTCTGCTGCTCGGGCGCGAGCCCCGCGAACGGATGGCCGGCGTAGCCGTGGAGCCCGAGCGCCGCGCCGGCGTGCTGGACGGTCCCGTCGGCGAACAGCAGCAGCGGGGCGACGGCGCCGACCTCGGGCCGCAGCGCCTCCTCCAGCAGCTGCTCGACCCAGTCGGGCGTCCGCACCTCGGTGTCGTTGTTGAGGAAGACGACGACCTCGGCCTCGGACGCGGCGACGGCGGCGTTGTTGAGCGCGGCGAAGTTGAACGGCCGCGGGTCCGCCATCGCGACGACCCGCGAGTCGCGCGTCAGCTCCTCCACGAGCGCGGCGGTCGCCGGCTCGACCGAGCCGTTGTCGACGAGCCGGACCGTCAGCCGCCCGTAGGTCGAGCGGTCGAGCAGCGACGTGACGCAGCGGCGCAGCAGCTCGGGCTTGTCGCGGAAGAGGACGATCGCCTCGACGCTCGGGTGCCGCTCCAGCGTCCGGCGGATGCGCCGGCGCCCGGGCGCCGGCTCCTCGACGCGCACGCCGTCGGTGCCGCCGCGGACCGCCAGCTCCCGCTCCACGACGCGCCGCTGCGCGACCGCCCGGGGCGCGGCGCGCTCGCCGCGGTGGACCAGCAGCAGCGGGACGTGCGCGTGGCCGGCGCCATCGGCGCCGGCGAGCCGCACGACGAGGTCGTACTGCCAGGCGTCGGGTTCGAGCGGGGCGACGGCGAGCGCCGCCAGCGCGTCGTCGCGCCGCACGCAGACGGCCGCCCCGGCAAGGTCGCGGGCCAGCAGCAGGTCGGGCGATGGACCCGGGAAGACGCGCGGATCGCCGCGCCGGCCGGCGCGGTCGACGGTGTCGTGGTCGCTCGTCACGACGCGCGCGTCGGGAGCGAGCGTGAGCGCCTGGCCGAAGCGCTCGACGGCCACCGGCGCGAGCGTGTCGCCGGCCGCGAGCAGCAGCACGTGCTCGGTCGTGGCCTCGCGCAGCAGCGCGTCCAGCTCGGCGCCGTCGAGGACGGCCGGCGCGCGCGTCGACTGCTCCAGCGCGGCGCGCGTCGTCGCGACCGCCGCGCCGCCGCCGACGATCCCGACCGTCAGGGACGTCGGCGACAGCTGGGCGTCGCCGACGAGCGGGACGGCGGCGAAGCGATGGACGCGCGGCGTCGCCGCGAGCGCCGGCTCGACCTCCGCCTGGAAGCGCCGCCAGCGCTCCTGGGGATCGTCGTCGCGGCCGTCGCCGGCCGCCGCGTCCGCCCCGTCGTCCTCGTCGGGCGAGCGCAGCAGCGCGAACGCGAGCAGCGCCGGGACGCCGAGCGCGAGCACGGCCGCGAGCGCCCAGATCGACCAGGTCCCGAGCCAGTCGGGATGCCAGATCGCGGCGCGGCGGAACATCGCCGGCACGCGCGCCAGCACCGACGGCGTCGGGTCCTGGTAGAAGAGCAGCTCCGGCGTCGCCGGGGCGACGGTGGTCCCAATCGTCGTTCTGCCGGCGCGCAGCGCGTTCGCGATGCCCGACCAGAGCAGGACGCGCGCGCTGCTCGCATTCGTGACGCAGACCCGGATCGGCGAGCCGGCCGGCACCTTCGGCACGCGCGCGTCGGCGTAGTCGCGCGCGACGTCGGCGGCCGTCAGCCGCGCCACGGCAGGCCCCGCCACGACCGAGCCGTCGGCGGCGAGCACGCGCACGAGCAGCCGGGGCGCGGCCACGCGGCTCGGGTCCGTCGCCCTCGTGCCGAGCGAGAAGCGGACCCGCTCGAACGAGTCGATGCGGGCGATCGGCCCGCTGCAGAGCTGACCGTTGGGCGGCACGACATCGCTGAAGCCGGTGACGACGACGGCGTTGGAGAACTGGACGCCGCCCTCGCGGTCGCCCGCCTCCACCAGCAGCAGCACGAGTCCGGCGACGATGGCGACGATCAGCGTGATCGCCGCCACCCTCCCACTACGCAAAGTACCGCTCCATCACGAGACCGAGCGACAGCAGTTGCAGGCACCACATGCCGCCGAGCACGAGGCCGACGGCAGGGGCGCGCACGCGCCGCGGCACGAGCGTCAGCCCAGCGGTCGCGAAACATGCCAGCACGCCGACGATCGGCAGCAGGTAGCGACCCTGCATGAACGCGGGGGGCGGTTGACCGGCCGCCGCCGCGGACGCGATCTGCTGAAAGTCAGCGTAATGAAGGGCGGCGAGCAGCAGCACGCAGACCACGACGAGGAAGATCGGGATCCACGGGTCGAAGCCGCTGCGCCGCCGCGCGAGTCGGATCAACCCGACGAGGCCGCCGACGACCGCCAGCAGGCTCAGCGCTCTGAGGATGCCGACGACGTTCGCGGGGAGGTTGACGTCCACGAACCCGAAGCGCCCCAAGGCGCCGGCGATCCAGAGCGAGGCAGCGCTCGAGTGGTCGATCGAGGAGAGCGACCAGTCCGGCGCGTAGAAGTTTCTGACGTAGTGCGCGAAGTCGTCGTAGTTCATGTTCAGGGGGTTGACCGCCGCACCCACCGTCGTCGCGCTGTTGACGGCGGGACGGTTCGTGACGCGCGCCACGATCAGCCAACCGCCGACCGGGACCACCAGCGCCAGCAGGCAGGCGACGACGGTGCGGCGCCAGTTGCCCGCTCCGCGCCGCCAGAGTCGCACCCCGCTCACGAGGAACACGAGGAGGACGGTTAGCAGGAGGGCGTAGCCGGTCGCCTTCGTCAGCACCGCGGCCGCCCCGACGAGTCCCAGCGCGACGCCGCCGCGAAGCGTCAGGCCGCGCCGCAGCACCCGCACCCCGAGCCAGGTGCCGACCGTCCAGAGCGCGATCAGGAGCGCGTCGGGGTTCGTCATCGACGTCAGGAAGGTCGTCTCCGGCTGAAGCGCGACGATCCCGGCGGCGGCCGTCTGCAAGAGGCGGCGGCGGCCGAACAGCTCTCCCGCGAGCAGCCACGTCGCGGTCACCGTCAGGAGCAGCAGCAGCCCGGACCAGACGCGCATCCCGTACATGTGGTCGATCACCGTCCCGCCGGTGGCGGAGGCGAGCCAGTACGGCGGCGCCAGCAGCGCGTAGTAGAGC
>JAATFK010000026.1 GCA_015655225.1 Solirubrobacterales bacterium
AGCGGATCTTCGAGATCGAGATGTCGGGGAACTCCTGCTTCAGCGCCTTGCAGACGGCGCCGATCGTCAGCGCCTTCTGCCGCGCGGGCGGCTGCGCCTCGGTCGCCTCGGCGGTCTCGGCCGCGTCGACCGCGGCAGCGGCGGCGACCTCGTCGCCGGCCCGCACCGGCTCGTCGTCCGTCAGGGTGGGTCCGTGAATTCCAGATGCCATGCTCGTCACCGCGCCAGGTACGCCAGCTTGTATTTACCGATCTGCATCTCGTCGCCGTCCTCGAGTCGATGGGACTCGATCCGTTCGCGATTGACGTAGGTCCCGTTCAGCGATCCACAGTCGTCGAGGTACCAGTCCTCGCCCCGGCGGACGAGGATCGCGTGGTCACGCGAGACCGTCACGTCGTCGAGGAAGACGTTGCTGTCGGGTCGCCGCCCGATCGTCAGCCGGTCGACGTCGAGCGCGAAGCTCTCCCCCGTGCGACCGCCGCCCGAGCGGATCACCAATGCCGCCCCGCTCTCCTCGACGACCTCCTCCAGCTCGACCGGCTCCAGCTCGCCCGTCTCGCCGACGCGATATGTCATCGTCGTGTCCGACGACTCCGGCTCGCCGGCCGTCAGGAACGCCCCACAGCGTTGGCAGTAGTTGGCCCCGATCGCGTTCGCGAAGCCGCATTCTGGGCAGTGCAGCGCCACCGCGTCCCCCCGCTCGCCGACCGCGGCGAGCTACTCCCCGTCCGGGCGTGGACCCCGGCCCGACAGGATGTCCGTCAGTCTCTCGACGTCGGCGCCCGAGATCACGTCCTGACCGCCTTCGTGCTTCTTGCGCAGCCGGTTGACGAGCTCGGCCCGCAAGATGTCGATCTTGCCGTGCAGGATGCGCCGTCTGTAGGAGATCTCGATCTCCTCTTCGGTCATCTGCTGGATCAGATCCTTCAGCTCCTGGTCCGTCAGGGAGCCGAGATCCGGGAAGGTGTCCATCACGCTGGGTTCTCCGATCCTCAATGCACGCGGGGACGGCGAGTATACTCGCGTCCGCCGTAGGGTCAAGTTGAGCTTGAGGGTGATGGGCTGTGTATCGCCCTGATGCCGGAGCGAAGGTACAGGACCGTGGCCGTCAGCGCGAGCGCCAACCCGATGTAGAGCAGCACCTTCGCGAAGCCGCCGAGCCCGCACATCGCGAAGAAGAACGAGCCCATCACGGGCGCGACCGCGATCCGGCCGGGCCAGTTGATCGCCAGGTCGACGCCGTGCGAGAGCCCGTATCTGGCGATCCCCAGCATCGCCACCTCGCGCGCGACCAGCACCGCGATCGCCCACCGCGGCAGCAGCTCGAAGTGCCAGCTGACGCCGACGCCGGAGATCACCAGCAGGCGGTCGGTGACCGGGTCCATCAGCGCGCCGAGGCGGCTGTACTGGCGCGTGATGCGCGCAGTGATGCCGTCGGCGTAGTCGCCCCAGCCGATCACGCCGAAGAGCGTCGCGGCGAGCGCGTCGCGGCCGTCGTGGCTCGACAGCGCGACGATCAGGAAGACCGGGATCAGCGCGAGCCGGACGAAGCCGATCGCGTTCGGCAGCGTCCAGGGGTTGAGCGGCGCGCCCGCGACGGTCGCGCTCGGCGCCGGCCCGGAGCGGTCGAGGCCGACCAGCCGCCGGACCGTCAGCCGCCGTCTCGGCGGCGGCGGCTCCCCGCCTACGGGAGCGTCCGCCACAGCTCGAGCACCGCCTGCGCGGCCCCCTCGAGCGGGACGCTGTGGCCCTCGCGGCCACGGCGCACCTGGACCTCCACCTCGCCGCCCGTCAGCGTGCGTCTGCCGATCGTGACGCGCAGCGGGCAGCCGAGCAGCTCGGCGTCGGCGAACTTCTGACCCGGGCCGTGGTCGCGGTCGTCGTAGACGACCGACAGGCCAAGCGACCGCAGCTCCTCGTAGACGGCGTCGGCGAGCGCCCGCTCCTCCGTGCCGGCTCTGCCGAGGCCGACCAGCTCGACGTCCCACGGCGCCAGCGCGCGCGGCCAGGCGATCCCGGCCTCGTCGGCGTTCTGCTCGACGGCGGCGGCGGCGATGCGCGCCGGCCCGATCCCGTAGCAGCCCATCACGATCGGCTTCGCGACGCCCTCCTCGTCGAGGACCGTCGCGCCCAGCGCGGTGGAGTAGCGCGTGCCGAGCTTGAAGATGTTCGCGACCTCGATCGCCTTCTCGATCCGCAGCGGCTGGCCGCGCACGGTGTCGCCGACCTCGACGCTGCGGATGTCCGCCCGCTCGAACGGGAAGTCGCGGCCCGGCTCGACGCCGCTGAGGTGGAAGTCGGCGCGGTTCGCGCCGGTCACGTAGCCGCCGTCGGCGACGGCCGTGTCGAGCAGGACGGGCGCGTTCGCGCCGACCGGGCCGAGGTAGCCGGCGGGACCGATCTTGCGCGCGAACTCGCCCGGCTGAGCCGGGCGGAAGTCGCCACCGAGCGCGGTGCGGAGCTTCGTCTCGTTGATGCGGTGGTCGCCGCGCACGAGCACGAGCACGAGCCCGCGGCCGTCGGCGATCACCGGATAGGCCTTCAGCAGCGCGCCGGCCCCGACGCCGAGACGGGCCGCGACCTCCTCGACCGTCGTCAGGCCCGGCGTGTGGACCTCTCTCGGCTCCGCCAGCGGCGCGGGCAGCTCGACCGGCTGGGCGTCGGCGCTCGCGACCTCCACGTTGGCGGCGTAGCCGGGCGCGAGCGCGACCTCGTCCTCGCCCGCCGCGCACGGCGCCATGTACTCGTGCGACTCGTAGCCGCCCATCATCCCCACGTCGGCCTCGACGCGGTACCACTCGAGCCCGCTGCGGTCGAAGATCCGGTCGTAGGCCTCGATGTGCTTCTGGTAGCTGACGGCGAGGCCCTCGTCGTCGCGGTCGAACGAGTAGGCGTCCTTCATC
>JAATFK010000290.1 GCA_015655225.1 Solirubrobacterales bacterium
AGCCGATGACGAAGAGGATCAGCGCCTTCAGGATCTGGATCCACCACGCCTCGGAGTGGCCGACGACGGCGAGCACGGTCATGCGGGGCGGACCTCCACCAGTCGGGGCTGGTCGCCCAGCAGCCCGGTCGCGGACGATTCGGCGGTTGCCTCGCCGAGGAAGATCGTGCCGGCGGGGACGTTCCCGCGCAGCGTGACGGTCGCGTTCACGGACGCACCGTCCGGGCCGACGACCACCCGGTCGCCCGTCACCAGCCCCAGCCGCTCGGCGTCGGCCGGCGAGATCTCCAGCTGCTGGCGCGCCGCGAGGAATCTCAGCGCGGGCGAGATCTCGACCTCGGTCGAGGCCCAGATCGAGCGGAAGGTCCCCAGCCGCAGCGCCCCGTTCGGCGTCGGCGCGGGCGTCGGGGTGCCCGCGTCGAACGGTCCGGCGGGCGCGGCCGGCGCAGCGGAGGCGGCGTCGCGCTCCTGCCAGCGGACCCCGCGGCCGCCGATCTCCTCGAGCGTCAGGCCGGCGTAGAACGGGACCGCCGCAACCAGCTGCGCGGTCGCCATCGGGTTCGTCAGCACGCCCAGGTCGAGGCCGATCAGGTCGGCCAGCTCGGTCAGGAGCTGCCACTCGGCGCGCACCGACCCGGGCCGGCCGATCGCCGGGCGCAGCCGCTGCAGGCGGCCGTCCGGGTGCACGACCGTGCCCTCCTTCTCGGCGTAGGACTCGGCCGGGAAGACGACCGTCGCGTGCTCGCGCAGCGCGTCCGTCATCACCGACGCGTGCGTGACGACGGTGGTCGCCCGCTCCAGCGCGCGCTCCCACAGGCGGCTGTCGGGATGTTCGCGCAGCGGGTCGCTGTGCAGCAGGTAGAGCGCGCTCAGCTCGCCGGCGGCGAGCGCCTCGGCGATCTCGCGGGCGGACTTGCCGGTCTCCTCGCCCGGCAGCTCGGCGAGCCCGGGGCCGGCGTTCGGCTGGACGCCCGCCTCGCGCAGGCCGCGGCCGTTCGTGCCGGCCGGCAGCTCCAGCAGGCCGGCGCCGGGGCGACCGTCGAGGCCGAGCCGCGCGGCGACGTTCAGCAGCGCCGGCAGCGCGGCGACGCCGAGCCGCTCGCCCCACACGATCACGACGTCCTCGCCGCCGTCGCGCAGCAGCGCGGCGAGCGCCCGGAGCGCCTTCGGGTCGGCGTCGGCGGCGTCGGCGAGCGCGTCGAAGCCGTCCGCCCCGGTCAGCGCCGCGTCGAGCGCGGCGACGAACGCCTGCTCGGCGCCGGGCGCGTAGCGCAGCCACAGCTTCGCGTTCGGGTCCAGGGCGGTCGGGCGGCTCGTCGCGACCGCGAGCTGGACTCTGTTGCGGCGCACGCCTCTGCGGATTCGCAGGTCGAGGATCGGCGCGTCGTCGATCGGGTCGGCGCCGAGCACGAGCACCGTGTGCGCGAACTCGAGGTCCGGGACCGTCGCCTGCAGGCCGGGCGCGGCGAGCGCGCGCTGCAGCTCCAGCGGGACGGCGGCGCCGGTCGTGCGCGAGTCGACGTGCGGCGAGTCGAGCCCCTCGCGCACGATCCGGGAGAGCAGGAAGCCCTCCTCGTTCGTCGTCTGGCCGCCGACGAGCGCGCCGACGCTCCCCTTCGCCTGCGACAGCGCGCCGGCCGCGACCTCGAGCGCGCGCGCCCACGGGACGGAGACGAGCTGGCCCTCCTCGCGCACGAGCGGCTGCGTGATCCGCTCCTCGGAGTGGATCGACTGGTAGGCGAAGCGGCCCTTGTCGCAGAGCCAGCCGTCGTCCACGCCGTGGTGGTCGCGGGCGAGGACGCGCAGCACGCGCTCGTCGCGGACCGTGAACTCGACGTTGCACTGGGCCGGGCAGAGCGTGCAGACCGAGCCGGCGCCCTCGATGTCCCACGGCCGCGCGCGGAAGCGGTAGGCGCGCGAGGTGAGCGCGCCGACCGGGCACAGCTCGACGATGTTGCCGCTGAACGGCGCGACGTACGGGTGGCCGTCGAAGGTGCCGACGAACGAGTGCGCACCACGCTCGTGGAGGACGAGCTGGTAGTCCTCGCTGACCTCCTGGGAGAAGCGCACGCAGCGGTAGCAGAGGATGCAGCGCTCGCGGTCGATCGCGATCAGCGGCGAGAGCTCCAGCGGCTTCTTGAAGTGGCGCTTGGGCTCGACCATCCGCGAGATCCCGCGGCCCCAGCCGAACGTGATGTCCTGCAGCGGGCACTCGCCGCCCTTGTCGCAGACGGGGCAGTCGAGCGGGTGGTTGACGAGCAGGAACTC
>JAATFK010000100.1 GCA_015655225.1 Solirubrobacterales bacterium
CCGCAGCCGTCTGTGCCCGACCGCGTAGACGCCGCGATGGAGCTCGATCAGCCGCGCCGAGCGCAACCGGACCGCGATCGCCTTCGGCGTGACGCCCAAAGCAGCCAGCTGACGCCGCGCCACAACACCATGCTGCGCCGCCGCGA
The DNA here is from genome assembly GCA_015655225.1 of Solirubrobacterales bacterium. GTDB lineage: Bacteria > Actinomycetota > Thermoleophilia > Solirubrobacterales > Solirubrobacteraceae > Conexibacter. The sequence goes on from JAATFK010000100.1 coordinate 147, forward strand.
GCCGAGCGATCGCCACATCCATCGGGTGCGCCGGCGGAACAGGACAAATCTGCTTCCCCTGAAGGGAAGCAATTTTGACGTCTTCCGGACCCCGGGCCGCGCTCATCCTTCGAGGCTTTCAAAGCTCGACAAACGCGTGGGGCGCGCTTTGCGTCAGAATCACCCGCGATGCTCGTCGACTTGCTCTCGCTGCTCGCCGCGCTGGTGCTCGGGAGTGCGCTCGCCGGGCTGCTCGGCGCCGCGAACCTCGGCACCGCCCTGACGTTCGGCGTCTTCGCCTTCACGCTCGTGCTGCTGTGGCAGCTCCTGCTGAGACGCGATCGCTGACGCTCCATTAGGGTGGGCATCATGCCCGTCGCCATCCCGCAGGTCGAGGGAATCACCCACCGTGACGTCCAGGTGGGTTCGCTCAAGCTCCACGTCGCCGAGGGCGGGTCGCTCGACGCGCCGCCGATCGTCCTCCTCCACGGCTGGCCGCAGCACTGGTGGATCTGGCGCGACGTGCTCGGGCCGCTCGCCGTCGACCATCGGGTGATTGCGCCCGACCTGCGCGGCCTCGGCTGGAGCGACGCGCCCTCGGACGGCCCCGGCTACCGCAAGCAGCAGCTCGCCGACGACGTGATCGCGCTGCTCGACACCCTCGGCCTCGACAAGGTCGACCTGATCGGGCACGACTGGGGCGGCTTCGCCGGCTTCCTCGTCTGCCTCACCGCGCCCGAGCGGATCGCCCACTACCTGCCGTGCTCGATCCCCCACCTGTGGCCCGACACGAGCGAGCGGCCGAGCCTCAGACGGCTCCTCGGGCTCTGGTACCAGGCCGCCCTCGCCGCGCCGCTCCTCGGTGCCGCGCTGATGCGCAACGGCACCTTCCCGGCGAGAATCCTCCAGGGCGCGCGCTCGAACGGGCGCTTCAGCCCCGTCGAGCTGGCGACCTACATCGACGTGCTGAAGGAGCCGGCCCGCGCGCACGCGACGCAGGAGTACTACCGGCAGTTCCTGCTGCACGAGCTGAGACCGCTCGTCGACGGCGCGTTCCACGCGCGTCCGCTGACGACCAAGACGCGGCTCCTGTGGGGCCGGCGGGACCCGCTGCTGCAGGGCTACCGCGACGACCAGCACCGCGAGTGGGCGCCGAACATGGACGTCGTCTGGATCGACGGCGCCGGCCACTTCCTCCCCGAGGAGCAGCCGGGCGCCGTCGTCGAGCACGCGCGCGAGCTGTTCGCGAGCTGAGGCTGGGACGCGGGCGCGCCGCTCAGCGGTGCGCCCGCAGCGTGAAGCGCGCGTGGCCGCCGGCCGCGTAGGCGACCGCGACCGTCAGCGTCGCCGGGTTCGGCAGGCGCGGCGCGACGAGGCTCCACCGCGCCCCGCCCGCCCCCGCGCGGCGCGCGCTCCGCCAGGCGCCCCGGCCCAGGCGCCAGCGCACGGTGCGCGCGGGCGCGTCGGCGCGCAGCGCGACCGCCGTCCCGCGTGGCAGCGCGAGCCGCACGTCCGCGCGCACGCCCATCCGCAGCACCTCCACGCGGGCGCCGCCGAGTCGCGCGCTCCGCCAGGAGCCGGCTGACGCGCGCGGCGCCACCCGGTTGCCGGCGGCCCGCACCGTCAACTGTCGCGTCAGGCCGGCGCAGCCGGCGGGCAGGTCGAGGCGTCGCAGCTCTCCGCCCGCGGCGACGTAGACGGACCTCGAGGTGTGGGCGATCGCCGCGTCCGGGATCCCCCAGCGCAGGCGCGCGTCGCAGCGCGGCAGATACGCCCAGACCGCCGTCAGGCCCCCGTCGGGCCAGGTGACGGCGCCGGAGCCGAGCTGCGCCATCGTGTCGAGCACGCCGGCAGGGTCGATCACCGTCGGCTCCGCCTGACCGCAGCGCTGGATCGTCAACGGACTCGCCTCGCGGACGTCTCCGACGCCGAAGCCGTCGTCGTAGCGGTAGCTGCCGAAGCGGGCCGTCCCCCCGACCTCGGCGAGCGGACGCCGCAGCGGGGCGCAGAGCGGTCGCGTCAGGCCGGGCGCGTCGAGGTCGACCGTGTCCCTGGGGGTCCCGTCGTCGGTGCGCGTGGCCCCGGTGCGCCAGTCGATCCAGGAGGCGGGGTTGTCGGGGTCGAGCCCCTCGATCCAGCGCGACCCGACCGCGTCGGCGTCGTACGTCCGCACCCAGGCGAGGTCGCCGGGCACGTCGTGCCATCTTCCGGTCGCGATCGTGAAGACGGACGGGTAGTCGCCGATCTCCCGGGGATGGCCGGGTGGGCTGCCGATGCACGTCACCAGCACCTGGCCGCCACCGACGGCGGCCAGCGCCACGTCCACGAACGTCCCGCTCGCGCAGCGCGCGTGGATGCGCGTCTCGATCCGTCTCCGCGGGTGCAGCGCGTCGATCACGCGCAGAGTGCTCGCGGTGGGCTGGAAGGCGACATAGCGCGCGCCGTCGCCGACCGCTCCCCCGCCGACTCCGTCGTCGCCGGCCGCCGCGACGCGCTGCCAACCGCCGCCCCGGGCCGCCCCGCTCGCCACCGGGGCGAGCGCGACCGTGCTGCCGCACGCCGCCAGCAGGGCGGCGACCAGATGACGCAGGCGCACCGCTTCAGCCCTCCGTGCGCGGGACGTGGAGGGCGAAGCGGGCGCTGCCGCCGGCGGCGAACCGGACCGCCAGCATCAGCACGCGGGGCGCCGGGGAGTCCGGGACGCGCAGCCGCCAGCTCGTCCCGCCGCCGACGGCATGCCGCCAGGTCTCGTCGCCGAGTCGCCAGCGAAGCGACCGCGCGGGCGCGCCCAGGCTCAGCGCCAGGCGGTGGCCCGCCCGCAGCGCGAGCCGCGAAGCCGCGTGCCGTGGCGCGGGCAGCGTGGCGGTCGCGCCGGTCGGGGCGTCGGCAAGCGTTCCGGAGCGCGCCGTCGTCGTCACCGCGCGGCCGTCACTCGACGCGCTGACCCGCGCCGCCGCGGTCACGCGCTCGCAGCTCCCAACGAGCGAGATCCCGCGCACGCGCCATGTCGTGTCGCCGCCGCTGAACGCCTCGCTCACGACGACCTCCTGCGGGAGGTGGCCAACCGCCGTGTTCTGGCTGACGAGCCAGCGCAGCCGCACGTCGCAGGCGGGCTGGTAGACGATCAGCGGCAGGTCGCCGCCCGTCGGGCTCACCCAGCTGACGAAGCCGTCGGCGAGCTGGGCGTCCGTCGGCGCTTGTCCGCTGGCGGTGAGCGCCGGGGCAAGCACCGTCGTGCGTGCGCTGCCGCACCATCTCAGC
>JAATFK010000606.1 GCA_015655225.1 Solirubrobacterales bacterium
GATCGTCTCCGCCCCGGCGTAGCGGATCCCCCGCGGGAAGGGCTGGTGGAGGCGGACGACGACGCAGTAGGAGCGGTTCGGATGCTCGCCCGGCGCGCACACGCGGTAGCTCTCCCCCGCGACGATCGTGACCGCGTCGGCGAGCACGACGTGGCGGCGGTACTCGGCGGCGGCGTGGGCCCCGATCCAGGCGACGCCGCGTGCCTCGGCGTCGGCGAGCGCGCGGCGGTCGTGGACGACGGTCGCGTGGTGGGAGAGGCCGAGCGTCAGCAGCGCGGCCGAGACGAGCGTGACGAGCGCGACGCCGGCGTAGTCGCGCGCGACGACGGTCGGCAGGTCGGGTCGGACGCGGCGCAGCGCGACGGCGCCGAGCGGGGCGAGGACCGCGACCGCGAGCAGGTTGAAGATCGCGGCCAGGAGGAGCGCGCCGACGAGGTCGATCGCGTCGCCGGCGAGCGGCCGGGCGTGGAGCAGGACCGCGTCGAGGGCGGTGAGGGCGACGGCGAGCGGGCCGAGCCAGGCGCCGCGCAGGCGCCAGCGCAGGCGGGAGACGAACACGCGCTCCATCGCTGGAGGGTACGCCTGCGGGCGAGCGTCGTACCCTGGTCGGATGAGCACGTCCGAGCTGTGGATCGCGCGCCTTGGGGTGGTTCCCTACCGCGAGGCGCTGGCGTTCCAGGAGGCGGTCCGCGCGCGCCGGCAGGCGGGCGAGCTGCCCGACGTGCTGCTGCTGCTGGAGCACCCGCCGGTCTACACGCGGGGACGACGGTCGAGCGACGACGAGCTGTCGTTCGCGCCGTCCTGGTACGAGGAGCAGGGGATCGACGTGGTGGGGGTCGACCGCGGCGGCTACATCACCTACCACGGACCCGGTCAGCTGGTCGGCTACCCGATCGTGGCGATCGAGGACGTGATCGGCTACCTGCGGACGGTCGAGGGAGCGCTCGTCGCGGCGCTCGCGGACGAGGGGGTCGCGGCCCGCAACCGGCCGCGGGACGGCGCCGCGTTCACGGGCGTGTGGGTCGAGGACCGCAAGATCGGCTCGCTCGGCGTGCACGTCGCCAAGCACGTCACGACGCACGGCTTCGCGGTCAACGTTGACAACGACATGCGCCCGTGGGAATGGGTCGTCGCCTGCAACCTCCCCAGCGTGCGGATGACCTCGATCGCCGACGAGCGTGGCGAGACGGCGCTGACGCGCCCGCCGGCGACCGAGCCGCTGCGCGCCGCGCGCGCCCCCTCCCCCGCGCTCGCGCGCTTCGCCGACGCGGTCGCCACGCACCTCCCGGCAGCCCTCGGCCGGACGGCCGTCGAGGTCGAGGTGGAGGCGCTGGGGGTGACGGGCATCCGGACCGACGCGGTACTCTCACAAGGGTGAGCGCCACCGAGGATCGCAAGCACCAGACCCGCTCCCGCGCGAACCCCGGGGGGATGGACGTGCTGAAGGTCCTCGGCCCCGAGGTGCGGCCGTTCCGCGAGCGCAAGCCTCCGTGGTTCAGAGTCCCCGCCCCGGGTGGCAAGAAGTACCGCGAGCTGACCGCGATGATCGAGCAGGAGAACCTGCACACGGTCTGCCAGGAGGCCGCCTGCCCGAACGTCGGCGAGTGCTGGGAGCGCGGCACCGCGACCTTCATGATCCTCGGCGACACCTGCACCCGCCGCTGCGGCTTCTGCAACGTCCAGACCGGCAGACCGACCTGGAACGACCCGCTGGAGCCGGCCCGCGTCGCCCGCTCGGTCGCGAAGATGGGGCTGCGCCACGCGGTCATCACGAGCGTCGACCGCGACGACCTGCCGGACTACGGCGCCTCCGCCTTCGTCGGCGTGATCCGCTCGATCCGGATGCAGGCCCCGCAGTGCAAGGTCGAGGTCCTGACGCCCGACTTCCGCGGCCAGGAGATGCCCCTCGCGAAGGTCATCGCCGAGCGCCCCGACGTCTTCAACCACAACGTCGAGACGGTCCCCCGGCTCTACCCGGTCGCCCGGCGCGGCTCCGAGTTCCTGCGCTCCTGCCGCGTCCTGAGAAACGCCAAGGCGATGGGCGGGAGCGAGGTGACGACCAAGTCGGGCCTGATGGTCGGCCTCGGCGAGACCCACGACGAGATGGTAGCGACCTTCGAGATCCTCCGCGAGCACGGCGTCCAGGTCCTCACGGTCGGCCAGTACC
>JAATFK010000253.1 GCA_015655225.1 Solirubrobacterales bacterium
AGTTTGGGGGGGGCGGACCGGGCCGGGAAGGTGGGAGGCGGGCAGGGGCGGCTCGGGATCGGCGCGCTCCCCCGCGCGGTCGACGCGAGGGACCCGGAGGGCGCGCGCCACTCCGGGCGCGTCGCCGAGCTGTCGGTCCGGCTCGCCCGCGCGGCCGGCTGGCCGGCGCGCCGCCTGTCGCTGCTGCGCGAGGCGGCGCTCGTGCACGACGTCGGCAAGGTCGGGCTCGCGGAGGAGCTGCTGACGGTGCGCGAGCCGACCGCCGCCCAGGCGCGCGCGCTCGAGCAGCACGCGCGGCTCGGGGCGGAGATCGCGGCCGACGTGCTGACCCGCGAGCAGGTCGGCTGGATTCGCCACCACCACGAGCGGCCCGACGGGCGCGGCTACCCCGACGGGCTGCGCGGCGACGCGATCCCGCCCGGCGCCCGCCTGCTGACGGTCGCGGACGCGTGGGACGCGATGACGGGCACGAGCGGGCGGCGTCCCGCGATGAGTGCCGAGGAGGCGCTTGCGGAGTGCCGTCGCGGGGCTGGGACGCAGTTCTCAGCCGACGCCGTCGCGGCGCTCGAACGGGTGCTGCTGAGCGGCGATCTGGCGGCCTCCTGGACGGCCGCTCCGGCGATCTCGCTGGGCGCCTGAGCGGTCGCTCGCGGGAGCTGGCCCGTGACAATTTCGTGACCGCTGTCAAGGGCTGGTCGTGGCACGCATCACCTGGTACTTTCTGCGCCGTACGGCCGGCTATCGGGGCCGGTGCAAAGCAGTGTGACGCTCGCGGGTCGTTGCTGGACCAGCATCCTCCGCGCATGCAGCACGCCAGCAGCAGTGGAGGAACGATCGTGCCGACGGGAACCGTGAAGTGGTTCAGCGACGAGAAGGGCTTCGGCTTCATCACGCCTGACGAAGGCAGCCGCGACCTCTTCGTCCATCACACCGGCATCAACAGCGACGGCTACCGCTCGCTTCCCGAGGGGGCCAAGGTCTCCTACGAGGAGGAGCAGGGCGACAAGGGTCCGAAGGCGGTCAACGTCTCGGCGATCTGACCCCTTCGTCCCCGCGCGGGACGGAGCACGCTGAAGGCCTCCTCGGGGAGGCCTTCCGTGTTTAAAGCCCTGCGGTACCCCCCGACCGGCCGAAGCTCGCGGCGCCGTTCGGCGCGTCGCGCAGCACCCGTCAGGAGGCGGCGGCGCGGCGCGGCTTCGGTCGCGGCGCGCTCGCGCTGGGGCGGAAGCCGGGCAGCTCGAAGGCGACGCGGGCGCCGCCCTCTGGCGAGGCGCCGGCGGAGATCGTGCCGCCGTGCGCGGCGACGATCGCGCGGGCGATCGCGAGCCCCAGGCCGGCGCCCCCCTGTCCGCGCGCGCGAGCGGTGTCGGTGCGGTGGAAGCGGTCGAAGACGCGGTCGCGCTGGGCCGCCGGGATGCCCGGCCCGTCGTCCTCGAGCGCGATCTCGACGCGCCCGTCGCGCGCCGCGACGGCGATCCGCACGAGCCCGCCGGGGCCGGTGTGCTCGACCGCGTTGCGGGCCAGGTTGCGGACGACCTGCGCGATCCGGTCCTCGTCGGCGACGAGCGTCCCGGCCGGCACCTCGCCGAGCTCGAAGGCGCGGTCGGCCGTCAGCGTGAGCGCGTCGAACAGCTCCGTCACGAACGTCTGCAGGTCGAGCGCGGCCGGCCGCACCAGCTCGCCCTCGTCGGCGCGCGCGAGCAGCAGCAGGTCCTCCACCAGCCGCTCCATCCGCAGCACCTCAGTGCGCACGACGTCGTTCACGTGCCCGACGTCCTCGCGCGTGACGGCCGGCTGGCGCGCCAGCACCTCCAGCTGGCCACGGATCACCGTCAGCGGCGTGCGCAGCTCGTGCGAGGCGTCGGCGACGAAGCCGCGCTGGCGCGCGAACGCGTCCTCCAGCCGGTCGAGCATGCGGTCGAAGGCGTCGGCGAGCACGCGCACCTCGTCATGCGGCGCGGTCGACGCGATCCGCTGGGAGAGGTCGCCGGCCGTCACGCGCGCGGCCGTGCCCGCCATCCGCCGCAGCGGCCGCGAGATGCGGCTCGCGAGCACGAAGCCGAGCGCGATCGCGGCCAGCAGCGTGAGCGTGCCGGCGATCGCGAACGTCCGCGCGACGCCGCTCTGCGCGCGCGCGACCGACGCCGCCGACTCGCCGATCGCGATCGTCGCGACGGTGCGGTTGTCGCGCACGACGGGGACGACCACGAGCCGCAGCGGCTCCTCGCCGAACGTCAGCGTCGAGAAGCCCGGCTTGGCGGTCCGCAGCGCCTGCGACTCATCGCTCTCGCGCGGCGGCCCGGCGACGAGCCGGTCGGCGGGCGTCGTGCCGCTCGCCGGACCGGCCAGCCCCGGCTGGTTCGTGACGATCCCGCCCCCGACGATCCGCACGACGTAGAGCCGCGCGGTCGCGCCGAACGAGGTCTGCTGGTCGAGGTAGCTCTGCGCCGCGTGGGTGAGCGCCGCCGGCGTCGTCGGATAGAACGGGATTCTGCTGACGAACGCGGCGGAGTCCTGGCGCAGGTCGCCGTCGATCTGGTTGCGGACCTGCGTCCCCGTGCCGCGATAGGTCGCGGCGAAGGCGGTCCCGAGGGCGGCGACGAGGATCACCGCGGTCGAGAGCGCGAGGCGGGCTCGGAGCCCGCGCCACCAGGGGCCCTCAGGCACCGTCCAACGCCCTGGCCGGAGGCTCAGGCACGGGTCGTGAGGCGGTAGCCGACGGAGCGCAGCGTGTCGATCGGCGCCGGCCGGCCGGGCAGCTCGAGCTTGCGGCGCAGGTAGCGGATGTAGACCTCGACCACGTTCGTGCCGGGATCGAAGTCGTAGCCCCACACAGCGCTCAGGATCTGCTGGCGCGAGAGCGCCTGGTCGGGATGGCGCAGGAAGTAGGCGAGCAGGTCGAACTCGCGCGCGGAGAGCCGCAGCTCGATCCCGTCGCGCTCGACCTTGCGGCTCAACAGGTCGAGCTCGATCCCGGCCGCCGCGAGCGTCGTCGCGTCGCGCTGGCGCGGGGTCCGCAGGTGCGCGCGCACGCGGGCGGCCAGCTCGTCGAACGAGAAGGGCTTCGTGACGTAGTCGGTCGCGCCGCCGTCGAGTCCCGCGACGCGGTCGTCGACCGAGGCGCGCGCGCTCAGCATCACGACCGGCAGCTCCGGCTTGACGGCGCGGATCGCGGCGAGCACCGAGAGCCCGTCCTTGCCCGGGAGCATCACGTCGAGGACGACGAGGTCGACCTCGTCCTCGAGTGCGTGTCGCTCGCCTTCGAGCCCGTCAGCAGCGCAGGTGACGGCATGGCCCTCGGCCTGCAGGCCGCGTTGCACGAAGTCGGCGATCGCGGTCTCGTCCTCGATCACCAGGATGCGCATCGCCACATCGTAGGTGAGCGGAGGATGAGAGCCCGCGACGGTGCCCGTTGACGCGCCGTCACAAACCCCGTTCACGACCATTTCGACGAATCGCTCGACATTCGGCCGGGGGGACCGCTATTCTGCCCGGCGTCGTACAAGACCCAGCCGAATCCGCCGGCACCATGTCGGCGGAGCGGGGGAACCAGTGAGTTCTCACAGAGGACTCTGGGGCGAATCGTCGTAGTCCGCGACGTAGCGCTGCTCTTTCAGCGCGAGCCCGGCAGCTAACCCCGTAGGCGTTTGAAAGAGAAGGGGTTGCACCTTGTCGTTCTTCACCGCGTCGGCCAGAAAGCGATCGTTCGCGATTCCCATCGCGATGTTCGCGGCCGCGCTCGCGCCCTCCGCCGCGCTCGCCTCCAGCGAGCACCTCGGCGATCGCACGCTGAAGCAGGGGGATTCCGGGCATGACGTCCGCGTCCTCCAGGGGTTCCTCACCGAGGCTGGGTTCAAGACGCCGGTCGTCGGGGACTTCGGTCCGGTCACGCTCAAGAACGTCGAGCGCTTCCAGAAGGCCGAGAAGCTGAAGCCCGCCGACGGCATCGTCGACGCCGCCGTCGTGACGAAGCTGCGCGCCGTCGTCGGCGAGCCGGCCAGCACGAGCAGCAGCTCGACCGGCGCGAGCACGCCGGCGACCACGCCGGTCAGCGCGACCACGCCGGCGGCCACCACGCCGGCGGTGTACCCCGGTGGCAGCAAGCACCTCGGCGACCGCCTCCTGAAGAAGGGGCTCAACGGCCACGACGTTCGCGTCCTGCAGGCCTACCTGACGACCGCCGGCTTCCCGACGACGGTCGACGGCAGCTTCGGCGCCGGCACCGCGAAGGTCGTCAAGGCGTTCGAGAAGGCCAACAGACTTCCGGTCGACGGCGTCGTCAACGCGACCGTCGCCAGCACGCTGCGCACGATCGTCGAGGGTGGCGCCGCCACCGTCGGAACGACCCCCTCGCCTGCCGCGCCGGCCGGCGCGGTCGCGACGCTCAACCCCGACGGCACCGCCAACGCGCCGGCTGCCGCGCCCGCCGCCGTCAAGGCCGTGATCGCCGCCGGCAACAAGATCGCCAGCACCCCGTACCTGTGGGGCGGCGGCCACGGCAGCTGGACCGACAGCGGCTACGACTGCTCCGGCTCCGTCTCCTTCGCGCTGCACGGCGGCGGCCTCATCAGCTCCCCGGAGGACTCCGGCACGCTCGAGTCCTACGGCCAGGCGGGCAAGGGCACGTGGATCACGATCTGGGCCAACGCCGGCCACACCTACATGGAAGTCGCGGGCCTGCGCTTCGACACCAGCGGCGCGGATCCGTCCCGCTGGCAGACCGACTCGCGCTCGGGCAGCGGCTACGTCGTCCGGCACCCGACGGGCTACTAGCCCGCTGGGAGCCTGAACTGGCTGGGTCCGCGGGTCTCCCGGCTCGCGGACCCTGGGCCAGCTCGTAGCGGCCAGCGGGAACCGGCGGGGTGGACGCGGGTGCCTCGGTAGCATCCGGCGCATGTCCGCACTCGCCGATTCCTACGCCCTCACCGACGAGCAGCTCGCCTTCCGCGACACGATCCGCCAGATGGTCCGCGAGCGCGTCGCGCCGCGGGCGGCCGAGATCGACGAGCAGGCTGCCTACCCGCACGACCTGCGCAAGCTGTTCGCCGAGCACGACCTCTTCGGCCTTCCGTTCGAGGAGGAGCACGGCGGCACCGGCACCGGCGTGCTGATGCTCAACATCGCGGTCGAGGAGATCGCCAAGGCGTGCGCCTCCAGCGCGCTGATGCTGATGGTGCAGGAGCTGGGGACGCTCCCGATCAAGCTGTTCGGGAGCGACGAGCTGAGACAACGCTTCCTGCCGAGATGCGCGAGCGGCGAGTGGACGCCCGCCTTCGCGCTGTCCGAGCCCGAGGCCGGCTCCGACCCG
>JAATFK010000180.1 GCA_015655225.1 Solirubrobacterales bacterium
CCCGATGATCGGCCGGGGCGAGGTCGACGACAGCCAGACGATCTCCTCGCTGATGCTGGCCGCGATCGCGCTCGGCCGCGTCGCCTAGCGGCGTGCCCGCCGCCTGGCCGATCGAGACGCTCGGCGGCGTCCCGCCGCCGCTGACGCAGAAGCCGGTCGACGTGTCGTGCCCGCCGCTCGTCCGCGCCCATGACGGGAACGTCACCCGCACGCGCCCGCTGGTGGCGGAGAAGTCGCCGTTCCACTGCTGCGTGATGCTCGTCCCGCTCGGCAGCGTGAAGCTCGCGGCCGCGTCGTTCAGCGCGCCGTCGGATCCGGTCACGTCGAGGTGGCCGCACCAGCCGCCGTCCCAGTGGCTCTCGACCGCGATCGTCGCCGCCAGCGAGCTCGCCGGCGCGCCCGAGGGCTGCGATGGCGCGGCCGGCGCCGGCTGCGCGGGCGCGGGGGCCGGCGCGGGCTTGGCCGCCGCCGGCCTTCTCGTCGCCGGCCGCGTCGTCTTCGCCGCCGCTCCCGGCGTGAAGTCGATCGAGCGGTGCGCGATCGCGTCCTGCAGCAGCGTCAGCTTCGGCTGGTCGACCGTCGTCCAGTCGTCGTTCAGCACCCCGCCGGTGTCGCCCGAGTCGGGGTTCCACGACCAGTACGTCCACGAGTCGCCGCTGTGCGAGAGGTAGTCGAGGAACTGGCGCTGCCAGCGGCCCTCGACCGTGTCGCGTCCGACCTCGCGGCCGCCGAACTCGCCGACCAGCACCGGCGCGATCCCCTGCTTCGTGATGTAGCCGAAGCCCTGCTGCCAGCGCGCGGCGAGCGCGCCGGCGACGTTGGCGACCTGGAACCACGGCTGCTGGGAGACGCCCGGCCCGTACTCGTGCGGCGAGTAGACGACGCGGTTGGGACGCGAGAGCTTCACCGGCCACTTCGCGACGCCCTGCAGGTTGCCGCCCCACCAGCTGCCCTGGAGCGTCCCGCCGGGCACCGAGCCCTCGATCCCCTCGACCACGATCAGCATGTGCGGGTTGACCGACAGGACCGCGTTGCCGGCGCGCTCGGCCGCGCGGCGCCAGTCGGTCGCTCCGCCGGTGCCCCAGGTCGCGTCGCCGTGGGGCTCGTTCTTGAGGTCGGCGCCGATCACGTTCGGCTGGTCGGCGTAGCGCCACGCGAGCATCTTCCAGGCCGCGACCCAGTCGTCCTCGCTGTAGCCCTGGCCGTACCAGAGCGGCTCGGTGTACCCGTTGTCCGGGCCGGAGTGGTTGTCGAGCAGGACCATCAGGTGGTCCTTCGCCGCCTGCTTGACGATCACGTCCATCGCCTGAAGCGGCGTCGCGCCTCTCAGCGCGGCGTTCTTGCCGTTCGAGAAGTCGACGCCGTCGATCGTCTTCGACTTCAGCGCCTGCAGCGAGAACGGCAGCCGGATCGCGTTGAAGCCGGAGCGCCGGATCTGCGCGAGCATGTCTCTGTAGTCGCGCGTCCAGAGGCCGTGCACGACGTGGTTGCTGGTCTCGAAGCCAAACCAGTTGACGCCCTGCAGGACGACCGTGTGCCCGCTCGCGTCGACGATCTTGGCGCCGTCGGTCGAGAGCGGGCCGGGGGCGCCGGCGGGGGCGCCCGAGTCGGCGCTCGCGCTCGCGAGGCTCTGCACGCCGAGGCCGGCGGTCACGAGGAGGGCGAGGAGGAAGAGGGAAGCACGGCGCACGCGAAGTCTGGAAGCCTAATCGGCACCGGGTCGGGAAGCTGCAGCGTGCGAGAGCTTTGCTGGACGTTCATCGAACGTGCGGCCGGAGCGAACGGCGGCGACGCCATGGCGATCCGGATCGTCATGGCGTCGCCGACCGCTTCCCCTGGTTGGCCGCTAGGGGAAGATGTGGCGCACGCGGCGCAGGAGGTTGCGGCCCATCTCCAGGACGGAGAGCGCCGTCAGGACGGTGAGCACCTTCCAGCCGATGTCGACCGGCGTGGCGAGGACGTCGTGCAGGGTGTGTCGCATGTTCAGACCACCTCCCCCTGCGCGATCATCGTCTGGCCGGCCGGCAGGCCCTCGGCCTTGTACTGGCGCGCCCAGCCGTCGCGGCGGATCCCGATCACGACCGTGATCCAGGAGGTGACCCACGCCAGCAGGCGGAACCAGAGGTACAGCTCGACGCAGACGAGCGTGCCCGCGAGGAAGAGGTCGAGCTTCGTGCGCCCGGGAACCTTGCGCGCGTTCTTGAAGTTCAGCAGCGCCGCCATGATCGGCGGGGCGACCCAGATCCAGTTCCACGCGAACGCGCCGATGAACAGCGAGATCGGCAGCAGCAGCATGAACATGCTGCGGGTGACCGCGTTGACCGCGTTCTTCAGCTGCACTCTCCAGTGATAGACGGTCGTCGCGCCGATCTTCGACCCCAGCAGCAGGCGGATCATGCCCTCGTCCCACTTGCGGCGCTGGGCCCAGAGCGACTTGACCGTCAGCATCGGGCCGGCGTAGGCCCGCGCGGTGCTCGAGACTCTCGTCTCCCACCCGCGCGAGGACAGCGCCCAGGTCAGCTCCATGTCCTCGACCTGCGCCTCCGGATCCCACGGCGAGAGCCGGCGCTCCTCGTCGACGACCTCCTGCAGCGCGCTGACGCGGAAGAGCGTCGCCTGCCCGCCGAGCACGTACGTGTTGCGCTTGCGGTGGAGGATGTCGAGCGTCCAGGAGGCGAACTCGATCCGCTGCATCCGGACGAGCAGTCCGGCCCACTTCGTCTGCGCGATCGTCGGGTCGAAGGTGTAGCGGGCCATGATCCCGCCGACCTTCGGGCTCGCCTCCAGCTCGGTCTCGAGGTCCGCCAGCGAGGAGGGCGACAGGACGGTGTCGCCGTCGACGCCGAGCATGTAGTCGAACCCGTACGCGACGTACTGCTGCCAGGCGGTCCGCAGCGCGCCGACCTTGCGGTCGGTGTTGCCGACCGTCTCGATCACGGTCACGCGACGGCCGAAGCGGCGCGCGATCTCGACCGTGCGATCGGTGCAGTTGTCGGCGACGACGACGATCCGATCGGGACGGCGCGTCTGGTCGAGGAGCGATTGGACCACCCGTCCGATCGACTCCTCCTCGTTGTGCGCGGGGACGACCACGACGATCTTCGCGGTCTTCGTCTTGGGCGGTCGGTTCTGGGCCCGGTGCATGGCGAGCGAGGCGCCGTAGTAGAGCTGCGCCAGGCGGCTTCCGACGCTCTGCTTCTTCGACGCCGGCGCGGCCGGCGACCGCTCGCTGGGCTGGACATAGGGCGCGAGCTCCATGCCCGGCGTGACGCCGGCGGCTCGGGCCTGACGGGCGGCTGCGCTCTGACGGGCGAGCTTGCCGCGCAGCTTGCGGGGACCGTGGCTGGGCCGGCGAGGCGGGCGACTGCTCGCGTCCTCGCTGGGCCGGCGGGTGTGCCCGGCTGCGGTGGGAGAGGAGGTGCGTTCTGCGGCCATGACCACATGCTGAGCGCCGGCCGAGGTGCGCACATGGGGTGTTCTCGCGCAAAACGCGTGCGAGAACTCGCACCTTTGATGAGGTTTTGACAGGGAGCGCGCGCCACCAGACCAGCAATGACTGTTTCTTGGCGCATATGACGCATCTCCCGCTCAAGCGACGTTGGTGGGGTGCCGAAGGAAGTCGTGATGGAGCGCACGTCCCTCACCGCAACGGCTCCCGCGTCGTCGGATGCGATCCGGGCCGCCGTCGCGGCCGAGCGTGCGCGCACCCGCGCCTGGCTGCACGACACCGTCCTGCAGGTGCTGGAGTTCATCGAGATGGGCGGCTACGCAGACACGCCCGACGCGCACGCGCTCGCGCGCGCCGCCGGCGACGCCGGGCGTGAGCTGCGCGCCTTCGTCGACAACGACGAGCTGATCGGCGGCGGCGGGACCCTGGTCGAGCGACTGCACGCGATCGTCGAGAGCGAGCGCGAGCTGTCGGACCACGAGATCGTCCTCGACCTCGGCGTGATCGATGCCCCCGTCACGGGCGACGACGCGGTCGAGCTGAGCGCCGCGACCGCCGAGGCGCTGCGCAACGTCCGCAAGCATGCGCGCGCGACCCGCGCGATCGTCTCCTGCTCGGTGGTCGGCGGGATCGTCACGATCATCGTCGGCGACGACGGCGTCGGCTGCGACGTGCGCACCGCCGCCCGTCGCGGCGCCGGCCTGCGCGGCAGCGTCGTCGGCCGCCTCGACCGCCAGGGCGGCAGCGCGACGATCCGCTCGCGCCCCGGCCTCGGCACGCGCGTGACGCTGAAGCTCGACCGCTCTCCCCGCGTCTCGCTGCTGGAAGCGCCGGCCGCGCCGCGTCGCGCGGCGGCCGCCTAGCCGAGGCCGCCCACGGAGCGCTGAGGCGATCGCATGCGCATCCGGGTGCTGATCGCGGAGGACTTCCCGCTCGTGCGCGAGGGGGTCGCCGCCGCGCTCGCGCGTGATCCGCAGATCGAGATCATCGGCATGGCCTCCAACGGCCGCGAGGCGCTCGTCCTCGCCCACGAGCTGGCCCCCGACGTGATGCTCGTCGACCTGCACATGCCGGAGCTGGGCGGCATGATGGTGCTGGAGCGGCTGCGGATCGAGCTGCCGCAGGTGAGAGCGATCGTCGTGACCGCGTCGGAGAAGAGCGAGCCGCTGCTCGACGCGATCGCGACCGGCGCGGCCGGCTACCTGACGAAGCGCTCGACCGGCGAGGAGCTGCGCCAGACGGTCCTGACCGTCCACGGCGGCGGCTCCGTGATCGCGCCCGAGCTGACCGGCCACCTGATGGACGCCTACTCGCGCGCGTCGACCGGCGGCATCGAGGAGCTGCGCTCGAAGCTGACGGCGACCGAGCACGAGGTGCTGCGGCTCGTCGCGCAGGGGCTGACCGACCTCCAGATCGCCGCGCACCTCTACGTCTCGCCGCGGACGGTGCAGAACCACCTCGCGCGCGTGCGGGCGAAGACGAACGTCAGACGCCGCTCCGAGCTGGCGCGCTGGGCGGTGCTGCACGCCGTGTACTAGCGTTGGCCGCATGCCCTCCGCTCAGATCCACACCTGCATCCGCGTCGTCGACGTCGACGCGTCGATCCGCTTCTACGGCCTGCTCGGCTACGAGCTGCGCGGCCGCCTCAACTTCGACTCCGCCTACAACGTCTACCTCGGCCTGCCGGGCGGCGGCGACACGCTCGAGCTGACCGTCAACGTCGGCCGCACGGAGCCCTACGAGATCGGCACCGGCTACAACCACACGGCGCTGACGGTCGACGACCTCGACGGCCTGCTGGTCCGGCTCGCGGCCGAGGGGATCGAGCCGGAGAAGCCGCCGTACGCCCCAGGCGGACGCGAGGAGGTCGGACGGATCTGCTTCGTCGTCGACCCCGACGGCTACCGCGTCGAGCTGGTCGACGGCGACTTCCCGACGCCGCAGGATCCCCCGCACCCGTCGCTGTCGGCGTAGGCTCCTTCCCATGGAGTCCTCCAGCCTCCCCGCCGAGGGCTACCGCCTGACCGGGATC
>JAATFK010000243.1 GCA_015655225.1 Solirubrobacterales bacterium
CGCCGGCTCTACGAGGAGCTGGGGATCGACTCGCTCGAGACGCTCGCGACGGCCGCGCGCCAGCAGCGCATCCGCGACCTCAGAGGGTTCGGCGCGAAGGCCGAGGAGAACCTGCTGGCGGCGGTCGAGCGCGCGCTCGCGGCGGAGGCCGACGGCGGCGCCGGCTCCGATCGCGTCGTGCTCGACCGCGCGCTCGCGATCGCCGACGAGATCGTCGCCGCCCTGCGCGCGCACCCCGCCTCCGAGCGCGTCGAGCTGGCCGGCTCCGCGCGCCGCATGGCCGACTCCGTGAAGGACCTCGACATCATCGCGACGGCCAGCGACCCGCGCGCGCTCGCCGAGGCGCTGGGGGCGCTCGACCTGGTCGAGGCGGTCGGCTCGGTGGGCGACAACGGCACGCGCGTGCGGACGCACACCGGCGTGAGCGTCGACCTGAAGGTCGTCGCACCGGACCAGTTCGGCAACCTGCTCCAGCACTTCACCGGCTCCAAGCAGCACAACGTCGCCCTGCGGGAGGCGGCCGTCAAGCGCGGGCTGCACGTCTCCGAGTACGGCGTGCTCGACGACGCGACCGGCGAGACGCTGCGCTGCGCCACCGAGGAGGAGGTCTACGCGGCACTCGGGCTCGCGTACGTCGAGCCGGAGCTGCGCGAGAACCGCGGCGAGCTGGCGGCGGCGCTGCTCGACGGCGGCGCCGGCCTCCCGCGCCTGATCGTGGAGGCCGACCTGCGAGGCGACCTGCACTCGCACACGGTCGCCTCCGACGGCAAGGCCGAAGTCGAGCAGATGGCCGAGGCGGCGCTTGTCCTCGGCTACGAATACCTCGCGATCACCGACCACTCCGCCTCGCACGGCTTCGGCGACGACGTCTCCCCGGCGCAGCTGGAGGCGCAGATCGAGCGCATCCACGCCGCCAACCACGCCTTCCCGGGAATCGAGCTGCTGGCCGGCAGCGAGGTCAACATCCTCCCCGACGGCTCGCTCGACTACCCCGACGAGCTGCTCGAGCGGCTCGACTGGGTGATCGCGAGCATCCACTCCTCCTTCGGCCTCGACGAGGCGGCGATGACCGACCGCATGATCGCCGCGATCGAGCACCCCTGGGTCGACGCGATCGGCCACCCGACCGGGCGCAAGATCGAGGAGCGGCCGCCGTACGCGCTCGACCTGGAGCGCGTGATCGCGGCTGCCGCGCGCACCGGCACGATGCTGGAGATCAACGGCAGCCCCTCGCGGCGGGACCTGAACGACGTCTACGCGCGGGCGGCCGCGGCGGCCGGCGTCCGGATCGTCGTGAACAGCGACGCGCACCGCCCGCAGACGCTCGCGAGCACCCGTCGCTACGGGATCGGCACCGCGCGGCGCGCCTGGCTGACGGCTGACCAGGTCGCCAACACGCGTGGCTGGGCCGACTTTGCGCCGCTGCGCAAGCGGGCGCGCGCGTCCGGCTGAGACGTTCTCGGGGAGTGATCGACCGACCGGTTGCCGGTTGAACCTAAAGTGTCGACAGTTCACAAAGCGTGAACCACTCCTTGACAGTGGGGACACGAATGGAGGGGTCCCCATGCGCGAGAAGTCCGGGCGCAGGCGCATCCATCGCGCCCGCTTCGTCCCTCTACGTCCCGGAAGGCTCTCGTGCCCCACACCTCCTCGCCCCTGCGGCGGCGCTGGTTGCGCCTGCCCGCAGTCCTGGCGGCTGCCGCGTCGTTCGCGGCGCTCCCGGCGGCCGCGCACGCGGCTGACGCACTCACCCTGACCGATCACACCGAGACGATCGGACCCGGTCTGACCCTGCGCCACGTGAAGACGCTCTCGTCCGGCGGCTGGCAGGACATCCAGCTGCTGACCGCGAACCTCGCGCAGAGCGGCCTCACCTCCGACCTGCTGACGTCGGGCAAGGTCGCGCAGGGCGGCCCGCTGAGCGCCAGCGCGAAGGCCGCCGGGGCGGTCGCCGGGATCAACGGCGACTTCTTCGACATCGACAACTCGTTCGCCGCCGAGGGCGCCGAGATCCAGGACGGCAACGTCCTCAAGTCCGGCATCGGCGAGACCGGCGTCGCCGGCGTCTCCAGAGACGGCATCGCCTCGCTCGCGAACCTCGCGCTCGACGCCTCCGTCGACCTCCCGAGCGGCACGCAGAGCGTCGCCAGCCTCAACGACCCGGCCGCGGCTCCGGCCGGCTCGATCGTCGCCTACACGCCCGACTGGGGCAGCTACGCGCGCCAGACCGGCGTCGGCCTCAGAACGACCGACGTCGCCGAGGCGATCGTCCAGGACGGCAGAGTCGCCTCGATCAACGCGACCGCGACCGGCAGCGGCCAGCTCCCCGCCGGCGCCTTCGCGCTCGAAGGGCGCGAGGCCGGCGCCGACACGCTCCGCGCGCTCAGAGTCGGCGACCCGGTCGCCCTCCACTACGCGCTCAGAAGCGACGCCGCGTCCGACTTCCAGTTCGCCGTCGGCAGCCCCGAGGTCCTCGTCAGAAACGGCACCCTCGTCCCGAGCGGCGACACCTCGAACGCTCCGCGCTCCGCGATGGGCTTCGCGAACGGCGGCAGAACGCTCCTGCTGGCGATCGCCGACGGCCACCAGACCGACGTGCCCGGCCCGACGCTGAACCAGTGGGGCCAGGACATGATCGACTTCGGCGCGACCGACGCGGTCAACCTCGACGGCGGCGGCTCGACGACGCTCGTCGCGCGCGGCCTCGGCTCGCCCGACGCGACCGTCCGCAACGTCCCCTCCGACGGCACCGAGCGGACCGACCCGAACGGCGTCGGCCTCTTCATCACGCCCGGTGACGGCACCGCGCACCAGCTCGAGGTCACCCCCTCGGGCGACGACGCGCGCGTCTTCCCGGGCCTCCACACGACGCTCAAGGCGACGGCGGTCGACGACCGTGACGCGCCGGTCGCGCTCAGCAGCGGCGACGTCCGCTGGAGCACCGACACGGGCTCGATCGACAACGGTCAGCTGGCCGCTCCGGCCGACGCGAAGGGCACGATCGACGTGCACGCGACGGCCGACTCGGCCGGGCTCGACACGAAGGTCAGAGTGCTCGACCCGCTCGACGAGCTCGACCTCTCGACGACGCGCCTGTCGTTCGCCGACGCCACCTCGGGCGCGCAGACGCTCGACGTGACCGGTCGCGACGACCAGGGCTACACGAGCCCGATCGAGCTCGAGGACATGAACCTCGACTACGACCACAACGTGATCGAGATCACGCCGACGGCCGGCGGCCTCAAGATCACGCCGCTCACCAGCGGCGCGACCGTGCTGACGGTCAGAGTCGGCGACCAGGTCGAGAAGACCGCCGTCTCGATCGGCGTCGAGACCGACGACACGTACGACTTCAACAGCGACAACGGCGCCAACACGCGCTGGAAGACGAACGGCACGTCGGGCATCGGCCTGACGCTGACGAACACGACCGACGGCCTCGGCATGGGCTGGAACGCCGGCCGCAACATGGGCATCTCGGCCTCCAGCGCGGCGAACGACATCACGTTCCCGGGTCAGCCGCTGCGCATCAACGTCAGACTCAGAACGACCGAGGCGACGACCCTCGACTACATCAACCTGGTCGACGCCAACGGCGTCAGCTTCGGCATCTACGGCTCGCCGGTCAGCACCTCGCAGGACTGGCAGAACCTCGTGTTCACGGTGCCGTCGACGGCCGTGTTCCCGGTCAGAATGAGCAGCTTCCAGCTGATCGAGACCGTGACCACGAGACAGCAGGCGGGCTCCGCCACGCTGGGCAGCGTCACGGAGGACGTGGCGAGCCAGGTCACGCAGCCGGCGCAGGATCCGCTCAAGCGGGACCGGCTCGTCTCGCCCGACGGCAGCCTGCCGTCCGGCGGCAGCGACTGGAACTTCGCGTCGCTCTCCGACATCCAGTTCACGGCCGCCAGCCCGGAGCTCGCCAGAGTCGGCGTCGCCGCGCTCCAGCGGATCCGCAGAGAGGCGAACCCGGACCTGATCGTCCTCAACGGCGACGTCGTCGACGACAGCTCGACCGCCGACATGACGCTCGCGCGTCAGACGCTGGAGGCGGGCGGCTGTGACCTGATCCCGCTCTCCTCGACGATCGGCAACACGAACGTTCCGGCGCCGACGGCGTACACCACGCCGTGCTTCTACGTCCCGGGCAACCACGAGTCCTACATCCCGTCCGGACAGGGCACGCTCGACGACTTCGAGGCGCAGTTCGGTCAGCCGTACGGCACGTTCGACCACGACGGCACACGCTTCATCCTGCTCGCGAGCTCCTACGGCACGCTGGCCGGCACCGACTGGGACCAGATGCCGTTCTTCCAGCAGGCGCTGACCGACGCCGAGACCGACCCGTCGGTCAGAAACGTCATGGTCTTCGCCCACCACCCGGTGGACGACCCGACCGCGACGAAGGACTCGCAGCTCGAGGACCGCACCGAGGTCTCGCTGGTCGAGAGAATGCTGTCCGACTTCCGCGCGGCGTCCGACAAGGGCGTCTCGATGGTCGGCTCGCACGCGCAGGTGATGAACGTCCACCGCATCGAGGGCGTCCCGTACACCGTCATGCCGTCCTCGGGCAAGGACCCGTACGGCACGCCGGATCGCGGCGGCTTCACCGGCTGGCTCGACTGGGCCGTCGACCCGACGAAGGACGCTTCGCAGCAGTGGCTGACGACGGACGTGCACGCGTTCGCGCAGTCGATCACGCTCAACACGCCGGCGAGCCTGCCGCAGGGCACGGAGGTGCAGCTCTCCGGCTCGATCGTCCAGCCCGAGGGCGTCTCAGCCGGCACGCGCGTCGTGCCGCTCGCCTACCCGATGTCGGTCGACTGGTCCGGCTCCGACGGACTCGCGATCGGCTCCGGCCAGGCCGCGATCGCGGCGGCGAAGGCCGCCGGCAGAATCGCGATCCTCGACCCGATCACGGAGGAGCTGACGGGCCTGCACGCCGGCAGCGTCTCGGTCGCGGTCACGAACGACTCGATGGTCGAGTACACCGGCGACACGTCGCTGGCCCCGATCACGACGCAGAAGACGATCCAGGTCACGCCGGCGACGGATGGCCCGCAGTTCAGCGCCAACACGCCGATCTTCCCCGACCAGCCGGTGAACACGGTCGGTCAAGGACAGCTCGTCACGGTCAGAAACCAGGGCAACGCTCCGATCAACATCAGCAAGGTGGAGCTGACGGACGCCGACGGCAGATCCGACGGGGACTTCCTGCTCTCCGACCAGACCTGCACGAAGGCCGCGATCCCGGCCGGCGGCAGCTGCTCGGTGCTGGTGCGCTTCGCACCCGCCCGCCAGCTCTCGACCAGCCACGAGCAGCTCGTCTTCACCGACGACACGGCTGACGGATCGCACACGGTCGACCTCACGGGCACGAGCATCGCGTTCCCGAGAGGCGATCCGGGCCAGGACGGCGCGACGGGCGCCACCGGCGCGACGGGCGCCACCGGCGCCACCGGCGCGACGGGGGCCACCGGCCCGGCCGGTCCCGCCGGCGCGAACGGCAGAGACGGCGCGACCGGCCCGGCCGGCGCGGACGGCAGAGACGGAGCCAACGGCACGAACGGTGTCGACGGCAGAGACGGCGCGACCGGTCCCGCCGGCCCGAAGGGCGCGACCGGCCCCGCCGGTCCCAAGGGTGCGCGCGGCCCGGCTGGCGCCGACGCCGCGATCACCTGCAAGGTCAAGAACAAGAAGGGCACCAACGTCGTCTGCACCGTCGTGTTCGTCGGTGCCGACGC
>JAATFK010000613.1 GCA_015655225.1 Solirubrobacterales bacterium
ACTCGTGCTCGTCGCGATGTTCCGGCTGCTGAGCGCGCATCGCGTCGGCGGGATCGACCGGGCCGGGTTCCGCGTGCTCGGCGGCTCGCGCGAGGACGGGCTTGCGCACATCGCCCACGCGCTCGAAGTGATCGCGCCGCTGCTGCTCGTCGTCGCCACGCTCGCGACGCTCGTCGCCCTCGTCCGCCACCGCGCCTGGCTGCCGGCGATCGTCGTCATCGCCGGGCCGCCGCTCTGCCTGCTGCTCGCCCACCTCGCGAAGGCGCACGAGCGGCGCCCGCGACCGCACGGCTCGCTCGTCTTCGCCGGCGGCTACTCGTTCCCCTCGACCGACTCGGCGGTCGCCGTCACCGCCCTCGCGGTCGGGATCGCGGGGGCGCACCTGGTCGACGGGCGCCGGGCGCGCGCCGTCCTGGTGGCGCTCGGCGCGCTCGCGACGCTCGCCGCCGGGCTGCTGTTCGTCGCCCTCCGCGTCCACTATCTGAGCGACGTGATCGCCGGCTGGGCGCTCGGCGTCGCCGTCTTCTCCGCCTGCGCGCTCGCGGCGACCGCCGCCTCCGCCGCGTTCACCGCACCAGCCGGACGAGCGGGGCGAGGGCGAGCCGCTTGGCCGCGCCGATAGCCTGCGGGCGATGACCGACACCCACGTGAGAACCCACCGCCGCTGGGTTCCGACCCGCTTCGGCGACATGCACGTCGCGATCGCCGGCGAGGGCCATCCGATCCTCCTCCTGCACCAGACCCCGCGCTCGTGGGACGAGTACCGCGACGTGCTGCCGCTGCTGGGCGCGCACCATCAGGCGATCGCGCTCGACAGCCTCGGCTTCGGCGACTCGCCGCGGCCGGACACCGAGCTGTCGGTCGAGCTGCTCGCCGAGGCCGCGCTCGCCGTCCTCGACGCGCTGGAGATCGAGCGGGCGACCGTCGTCGGCCACCACACCGGCGGCGTGATCGCGATCCAGCTGGCGGCCGCCGCGCCCGAGCGGGTCGAGCGGCTGGTGCTCTCCGCCACGACGCTGGTCGACGCCGAGGCCCGCGCGCTCGCGGCCGCCGGCCCGGACGTCGACGCCACCTCCGCCACGATCGACGGCGACCACCTGGGCGAGCTGTGGAGCTTCCGCCAGCAGTTCTATCCGCCCGATCGCATCGACCTGCTCGACCGCTTCGTGGTCGATGCGCTGCGCGCCGGCCCGAACGCGCCCGCCGGCCACCACGCCGTCCACGCGTACCGGATGGAGGACCGGCTCCCGCTCGTCCAGGCGCCGGCGCTGCTGATCGCGCCGACCGCCGACCCCTTCGTCTACCCGCACATCCCCCAGCTGGCGAGCGCGCTCGGCGCGCCGGTCGTCGAGGTCGAGGGCGGGATGATCCCGCTCCCCGACCAGCTGCCCGAGCGCTTCGCCGAGATCGTCCTCGCGTTCGTCGCGGGCTGATCAGCGCGCCAGCAGCTCCCGCAGCGCCGCGGTGACGCGCTCGGGCGCCTCCTCGGCCATGAAGTGGCCGCAGTCGACGGTCGCGTGACGGAGGTCGGGCGCCCACGCGCGCCACACGCTCGCGGCGTCGTAGCCAAGCGCGGCGCCCCAGTCCTGCTGGAGCACGCTGACCGGCATCCGCAGCGTCGCGCCCGCGTCGCGGTCGGCCTGGTCGTGCTCGGCGTCGATCCCGGCGGAGGCGCGGTAGTCGGCGACGATCGAGGTGACCGCCCCGCGGCTGGCGTCGAGGTACGCGGCACGGACGTCGGCTGGAATTGCCCTCGGGTCGTTCGTCCAGACGTTGAGGAAGTGGCCGAAGAACTGGTCCGCGCTGGCGGCGATCATCGCCTCGGGCAGGCCGGGCGGCTGGGCCATCAGGTAGAGGTGGAAGGCGACGGCGGCGGTGGCGCCGTGCAGCACGCCCCACATGTCGAGCGTCGGCAGCACGTCGAGGCAGGCGAGGTGGGTGATCGTCCCGGGGTGGTCGAGGCCGGCGCGGAAGGCGACCAGCGCGCCGCGGTCGTGGCCGGCGAGCGCGAACCGCTCGTGCCCCAGCTCGCGCGCGAGGGCGACGACGTCGGCCGCCATCGTCCGCTTCGCGTAGGTCGCGGGGTCGCGCTCGGCGGGCTTGTCGCTGGCGCCGTAGCCGCGCAGGTCGGGACAGATCACGGTGTGGTCGGCGGCGAGGTCGACGGCGACGTCGCGCCACATCAGATGGGTCTGGGGGAAGCCGTGCAGCAGGACGACCGGATCGCCCTGGCCGCCGATCGCCGTGTGCAGGGACACGCCGTCGGCGACGGGGACGCGCTGGTGGTCGAAGTCGGGAATGGCAGGTGCCATGGTGCGGCCTTTCGTCGGTGAGCGGGCGGCTCACCGTGCCCGACGGCGATGAGCATCCGATCAGCACGCACCTCTAGGGTGATCGGGAGATGGAGGTCGAGCTGGGAGTCCTTGGACCGGTGGTCGCCTGGGACGGCGCCGGCAACCGGCTCGCGCTGCGCGGTCCGCGCCACCGCGCGGTGCTGGCCCGGCTGATCGTCGCGCGCGGGCGCGTCGTCCCCGTCTCCCAGCTCGTCGAGGACCTCTGGCTCGACCCTCCTCCGGGCGCGGTCGGCGCGCTGCGCACCTTCGTGGCCGCGCTGCGCCGCGCGCTGGAGCCGGAACGGGCGACCCGCGTGCCGGCGCGTCTCCTCGTCACCGACGGTCCGGGCTACGCGCTGCGGGCGCCGATCGCCGCCGTGGACGCGTGGCGCTTCGAGCAGGCGCTGAGCGCGGCCGCGACGCTTCCTCCTCGGGACGCGCTTGCGCGCCTCGACGCGGCGCTCGGGTGGTGGCGCGGGCCCGCCTACGCCGAGTTCGACGACGAGCACTGGGCCACGGCGGAGCGCTCGCGCCTGGCCGAGCTGCGCCTGCACGCCGTCGAGCGCACGGCGGAGGCGCGCCTCGCGCTCGGCGTCGCCGCCGACGCCGTGCCCGACCTCGACGCCCACGTCGCGGAGCATCCGTGGCGGGAGGACGGGTGGCGACTGCTCGCGCTCGCGCTCTACCGCGCCGGGCGCCAGGGTGACGCGCTCGCGGTGCTGCGACGCGCCCGCCGACTGCTCGTCGAGCAGCTCGGCGTCGACCCGGGCCCGGAGCTGCGGCGCCTGGAGCGCGACGTCCTGCACCACGCCGACCACCTCACGGCGGGTGGCGCGGTCGGCGCCGTGTGGACCGAGACGACGGCCGCCTACGACCGCGCCGTGGCGACCGGCGCCTGCGTCCGGCTGGAGTCGACGGTCGGGCTGCTGCGCACGCTCGCCGTGACCGGCGGCGACGGGCTCCAGACCGCCCGCGAGCACCGCGTGCGGGCGGTCGCGGCGGCGGAGGACCTCGGCGATCCGGAGCTGACCGCGCGGGTGATCGGCGCCTACGACGTGCCGGCGATCTGGACCCGCTCGGACGATCCCGAGCAGGCGCGGCAGGTCGTCGCGGCCGCCGAGCGCGCGCTCGCCGCCCTGCGCGGCGGCGGCCACGAGGCGGCGCGGGCACGGCTGCTGGCGACGATCGCGCTCGAGTCGCGCGGCGGCTCGGGTGCCGGCTCGGAGCGAGCCGCCCGGGCGGCGCGCGAGGCGGAGGCGATCGCGCGCCGGCTGGAGGATCCGGCGCTGCTGGCGTTCGCGCTCAACGGCACGTTCATGCAGTGCTTCCAGCGCGCGGGCCTCGCTCCCGAGCGCGACGCGATCGGAAGCGAGCTGGTCGCGCTGTCGGCCCGGCACGGGCTCCTCACCTACGAGGTGCTCGGACACCTGATCCGGATGCAGGCCCGGGGCGCGCTGGCCGACTTCCCCGGCGCCGACCGTCACGCCGCCGCGATCGACCGGCTCGCCGAGCGCCACGAGCTGCCGCTGGCTCCCGTCTTCACGCAGTGGCAGCGGGCGCTGCGGCTCGCGACGGCGGCGACGACGGACGGCGAGGTCGAGGCGGCCGAGATCGCCTACCGCGCCGCCGCCGCGCGGCTCGACGGCGCCGGCATGCCCGGCCTGGAGCAGGGCCTGCTGCCGCTCGCGCTGCTCTGCCTGCGGATCGAGCACGGGCGCCCCACGCGGCTCGCCGAGCCCGCCGACTGGGGACCCTACGCGCCGTGGGTCCGGCCGCTCCAGCTGCTGGCGAGCGGTGACCGCGCCGGCGCGACCGCGGCGCTGCGCGCCACGCCCGACCCACCGCGCGACCTGCTATTCG
>JAATFK010000031.1 GCA_015655225.1 Solirubrobacterales bacterium
CCATGGCCGCGGGTGTGGGCACCCCTCTTGCCCACCCCCGCCAGCGAAGCGGTCGCGCTGAACTGAGCCTCGGTCGCGCCGACGGCGGCGGCTTGCGGGTCGGTGTAGACGACGTCCGGAATGGCCTCGTAGTAGGCCTCGCGAGGCTCGCCGAGAATGTTCGCGGCGACGACCTCGCCCTGGTACTTGCCGACGTGGGTCAGCTGCCAGATGCCGGTGACGTCGCCGATCGCCCAGAGCCGCTCCGCGACGCGCAGGCGGGCGTCGACCGGGACGCCGTGCGCGCCCGGCTCGACCCCGACGCTCTCCAGGCCCACGTCCCGCACGCGCGGCCGCCGGCCCGTCGCGACGAGCAGCCGGTCGCCGCGCAGCTCGCGTCCGTCGTCGAGCACGAGGACGTACTCCTCGCCGTCGCGGCGCGCGGCCGTCGCACTCGCTGACAGCGCCAGCTCGATCCCGTCGCGCCGCAGCGCCTCGCCGAGCGCCTCCCCGAGCGGCGCCGGCTCCCGCGCGAGCACGTGCGCGGAGGTGTCGACGACGACCGCCTCGCCGCCGAGGCGGCGCACTGCCTGCGCCATCTCCACCCCGACCGGCCCGCCGCCGAGGATCAGGAGTCGACGCGGGACGGCCGTCATCGCGGTCGCCTCGCGGTTGGTCCAGACGCCCTCCAGCTCCCGCAGTCCCGGGACGGGAGGGATCACCGGATCGGCGCCGTTCGCGAGCACGACGTGGTCGGCGGTGTGGCGCACGCCGTCGACCTCGACGACGCCCGTCCCGGCGAGCCGGCCGTTGCCGCGCAGCAGCGCGATGCCGGTGTCGGCGAGCCAGCGCTCCTGGCCGGCGTCGGTGTGGTCGGAGACCATGAAGTCGCGCCACGCGAGCGCCTGCTCGACGTCGACCTCGGCGGTCGCGGCCGCCTCGCGCGCGGCGTGGACGGCCTCGCCCGGCCGCAGCAGCGTCTTCGACGGGATGCACGCCCAGTAGGAGCACTCCCCGCCGACCAGCTCGCGCTCGACCACGGCGACGCTCAGGCCGCCCTCCGCCAGCGCGCCCGCGCAGTGCTCGCCCGGCGAGCCGCCGCCGAGCACGATCACGTCGTAGTCGCTGCTCATCTCGGCAGCTCCTCCCCGGCGCGCTCGCGGACCATGTAGAGCGCGTACCAGTCGGGCCAGTCGGGATCGGCCTTCCCGATCCGCGTCTCGTGCTCGCCGTGCGCGGCGGCCGCTCGTCTGAGCGCTTCCTTGAGGTCGTCCACCGACTCGTACGTCGTCGCCATCGTGTGCCTCCTCAGCGGCCGGGCAGCCGCGTCTTGATCTCCTGCAGCAGCCAGCCGTTCCCGTCGGGATCGCTGAAGGCGGCGAACGAGCCGTAGTCGGCATGCTCCGGCGCCGCGCCGGCCACGCGTCCCTCGCTGCCGGCGTGGTGGAAGATGCCGGTCGTGTCGTGGAACGGCTCGCTCACGTCGACCCCGCGTCCGGCCAGCTCGGCGCGGGCCGCGTCGAGGTCGTAGACGGTGAGCTGCAACCCCTCCGCCGAGCCGGGCGCGGCGGACGTGACGCCGGTGCCGAAGATGATCGAGCAGCCGGAGCCGGGCGGCGTCAGCTGCACGACGCGATAGCCGTCGTCCACGGCGAGGTCGGCGTCGAGCCGCCACCCCAGCGACACGTAGAAGCGCTTCGCCGCGTCGACGTCCGAGACCGGCACCACCACGACCTCGAGCCGCATCTCACGGGGCTTCACCGGTGGGCTGCTGGCGCCAACGCTCGTCATCTCGGCCTCCATCGGTTGGTTGGGCGACGCGGCGGGGGCGACGCGGCCTCGACCTTCCCGCCGATCGGAGCCGAAGTCAAGCAGCGCTACGGGGTCAGCAGGCGTCCGAACGTCGTCGCCATGAAGGCGTCCAGTGGCGCGCGATCGCGGCGCAGCTTCGCGCGGGCGACGGCGCCCTCGTAGGCGTCGACGAGGAAGTCGCCGAGGACGCCGGGGTCAAGCGTGGGGTCGAGGTCGCCGGTCGCCTGGGCCTCGCGCAGGACCGTCGCGAAGGCGGCGCCCCAGGCGTCCAGCTGCTCGCCGGCGAGCTCGCGGATCGGTCCCTCGTGCGTGGCCATCTCGACGGAGAGGTTCCCGAGCAGGCAGCCCTGCTCGACGCCGTGCTCGACGGTGCGCTCGATCACGGCGGAGAGGAACGCGCGGAAGCGGTCGAGCGGGGCGCCGTCGCCGCGCAGGACGCCGAGGTCGTAGGAGTCGCCGTAGCGGCGCAGGGCCTCGAGCGCGAGCGCCTCCTTGCTCTCGAAGTGGTTGTAGACCGACCCCTTCGGGACGCCGGCGGCACGGGCGATGTCGTTGACGCTCGTGGCGTGGAAGCCCTTCTCGTAGATGACGCGGCTGCCGCCGTCGACGAGCTGCTCTCTGAGGTTGCGTTGGGCCATAGCTCAAATGGTAGCTGCTATAAGACGACCGGTCATATTGAGCTTTCAGCCAAGGAGCGCCATGAGCACCTATCAAGCCGTCGAGGTCCGCAACCAGCACGAGTTCCAGCTCGTCGCTCGTGATCTCGTCCCGCCCGCCCCGGGCCACGTTCGCCTCCGCGTCGAGGCGTGTGGCATCTGCCACTCCGACGTGCTCGCGGTCGACGGCCTGCGCGCCGACCCGTCCGCACCGGTCGTTCCCGGCCACGAGGTCGTCGGCGTGATCGACGCCGTCGGCGACGGCGTGCGCCGCTGGCAGGTCGGCGAGCGCGTCGGCGTCGGCTTCCTCGGCGGCCAGTGCAACGAGTGCGACGCCTGCCGCCGCGGCGACTTCGTCAACTGCGAGGACCAGCACCAGACGGGCACGACGACCGACGGCGGCTACGCCGAAGTCGCCCACGTCCGCGCCAGCGGCCTCGTCCGGATCCCGGACGGGATCAGCTCGACCGACGCGGCGCCGCTGCTGTGCGCCGGGTTGACGACCTTCAACGCGCTGCGGCAGCTCGACCTCCGGCCGGGCGCGCTCGTCGCGATCCAGGGGATCGGCGGCCTCGGCCATCTCGGCATCCAGCACGCCGACAAGCTCGGCTACCGCGTCGTCGCGATCGCGCGCGGCTCCGGCAAGGAGGAGCTGGCACGGTCGCTCGGTGCCGACCACTACGTCGACAGTGAGGCGCAGGACGCGGGCGAGGCGCTTCAGGAGCTCGGCGGCGCCGACGCGATCGTCGCCACCGCCTCCAGCGGCGCGTCGATGACGCCGCTCGTCGCCGGCCTCGCGCCCCGCGGGCGGCTGGTCGTCGTCGGCGCGGCGTTCGACCCGATCTCCGTCAACACCACCGACCTGGTCTTCGGCGGCCGCGAGATCCACGGGAGCCTCACCGGCTCGGCGATCGAGAACGAGGACAACCTCGCCTTCAGCGTCAACCAAGGCGTCGTGCCGATGACGGAGGTCGTCTCGCTCGCCAACGCGCCCGCCGCCTACGACCGGATGATCGCCGGCGACGCGCGCTTCCGCATGGTCATCGACCTCGCCGCCTAGACGCGCGTCAGGACCGCCCGGCGCGCGCTCGCGGCCGCGAGCGTCGCGCGGGCCGCCTCCACGAACGCCGTCACCGACGCCGTCGACGGCCCCGCGCGCCAGGCGAGCACGAGCGACGTCGGCGGCAGGTCGACGACGCGGACGGCGGTGACGGCGCTGCCCGCCCGGTCCGCGGCGCTCTCGCCGACGACCACGACTAGCTGGCCGATCGCGACGAGATCGATCAGCTGGTCGAGCGACGTCACCGGCGGCTCGGCCTGGAACCCGTCCTCGTCGCGCAGCTGGGCGAGCGTCACCGCGGCGCACCCGGCGAGCCGGTGCGCGGCCGGCAGCAGCACGACCGCCTCCTCGGTCGCGGCCTCGATCGTCTCCAGGCCGTCCAGCTCCTCGCTGTCGCACAGCAGCGCCACGTCGGCGGCGCCGGAGCGCAGCGCGGCGCCCTGGTCGCGGGCGAAGATCAGCTCGACCGCGGCGGCGCCGGGCTCGCGGGCGTGGGCGGCGATCAGGTCGTGCAACAGGCCCGAGCCCGTGCCGGGGTTGGTCGCGATCCGGACCGGCCCGCGACGCGCGACCTGCTGCGCCTGCAGGACGGCGCGGTCGACGGCGGCCAGCGCTCGGCGCGCCTCGGCCAGGAAGACCTCGCCTGCGGGCGTCAGCGCGACGCGCCGGCTGGTGCGCTCGAAGAGGGTCACGCCGATGCGCAGCTCGAGCTGGCGGATCGCGCGGGAGAGGGGCGGCTGGGAGATGCCGAGCCGGTCGGCGGCGCGGCTGAAGTGCAGCTCGTCCGCGACCGCGACGAAGTAGCTCAGCTCGCGCGTGTCGATGCGATCGCGATCCATACCCGCAGGGTACCGGTGCATGACGAAGCGGTCATTGCGTTCGGCGGGGTGCGCTGCTGGAGTCGAGGTCGTCCCCAAGCGAAGGAGAGCAGGCCGTCAGATGAGCGACGAACGTCAGGTCCAGCAGGTCCTCGCCCGCTACGTGCGAGCGACCGACGCCCGCGACGGCAGCGCGATGTCCGCGCTCTTCGCCGACGACGCGCGGGTCGAGATCTTCTACAACCGCGCCGGCGTCCCCGAGCCGGTCGCCGAGCTGGTCGGCGCGGCGGCGATCGGCGAGGCGACCGCCAGCATGATGGCGCCGCATCCGCCGCGCGGCTGGAGCCACCACACGACCCACGACCACATCATCGAGGTCGACGGCGACGAGGCGACGCTCGACGCCCAGTTCGTCGTCTTCAACACGGTCGGGGACGAGCGCCCCGCCGACGGCTGGCCCGCCGGCGCGAGCGGCGCGCAGGGCACGATCACCCCGATCGAGAGCGGCTACTACCGCCCGCGCATGCGCCGCGTCGACGGCAGCTGGCGGATCGTCCACCACACGATCGTGCTCGACCAGCCGATGGCGTTCCCCGGCGCCTGACCGTCCGGCATCCTGTCGGGGACGATGGCTCGCCCTTCCCGCCCGTCGGCCCGCGACGCGGTCCCCTCCTCCGTCGCCTCCTCGATGGCCCCGTCGATCATCCGCGAGCTGATGGACGCCGCCTGGGAGCGGGGCGACGCGATCCGGCTGGAGGTCGGGCAGCCGGACTTCTCGACCCCCGTCCACGTCGTCGAGGCGGCCGATCGCGCCGCGCGGGACGGAGTCGTCGGCTACGCGCCGAACGCCGGCATCCCGGAGCTGCGCGACGCGCTCGCGGACAAGCTCCGGCGCGTCAACGGCACCGACGCGACGGCCGGCCAGGTCGTCGTCACGACCGGCGGGATGGGGGCGATCTTCACGTCGCTTCGCGTGCTCGCCGACGTCGGCGACGAGGTGCTGCTGCCCGACCCCGGCTGGCCGAACTTCGAGATGGCGGCGGGGCTGCTCGGCCTGCGTGTGGTGCGCTACCGGCTCGACCCAGCGCGCGGCCACCAGCCCGATCCCGCCGAGCTGGAGGCGCTCGTGACCGACCGGACCGCGGTGATCGTCACGGTCTCGCCGTCGAACCCGCTCGGCGTCGTGCTGAGCGAGGACTCGATCCACGGGCTCGTCGAGCTGGTCGAGCGGCGGGGGCTGTGGCTGCTCTGCGACCAGGTCTACGACGAGCTGACCTTCGACGGGCCGCCGCGGACGGTCGCGGCGGTCGCGCCGTCGCCCCGCATCGTGACGATCCACAGCTTCTCGAAGGTCTACGCGATGTGCGGCTGGCGGGTCGGCTACGCGGTCGCGCCGGTCGCGGTCGCGCGGCGGCTGACCGAGGTGCAGGAGGCCGTCACCTCGTCGGTGAACCTGCCGGCCCAGCACGCGGCGCTCGCCGCCCTCGAGGGGCCGCAGGCGGTCGTCGCCGAGATGCGCGACGCCTACCGGGCGCGGCGCGACCTGGTTCTCGACGGCCTGCGCGCCGCCGGCGTCCCGGCGGTGCGTCCCGCGGGGGCGTTCTACGTCTGGGCGGACGTGTCGGCGGCGGGGCTGGGCTCCCACGCGTTCAGCCACGAGCTGCTGCGGGAGGGAGGCGTCGCGGTCGCGCCCGGGATCGCGTTCGGCGCGACCGGGGACCACGCGGTGCGGCTCTCCCTCGCCTCGTCGGACGCCGACCTGGCCGAGGGCGTGCGCCGGCTCGGCGCGTTCGTCGGCGCTCGGGTCGGCCGGTGATGAGTCACCGGCCGGCCCGAAAGCGACGAATCAGGCGAGGTCGAACCGGTCCAGGTTCATGACCTTGACCCACGCGGCGACGAAGTCGCGCGCGAACTTCTCGCGCGCGTCGTCGCTCGCGTAGACCTCGGCGATCGCCCGCAGCTCGGAGTTCGAGCCGAACACGAGATCGACGCGGCTGCCGTTCCACTTCAGCTCGCCGGTGGCCGCGTCGCGACCCTCGAACGTGCCGGCGTCCGCGGCGGTCGGCGCCCACGTCGTGCCGAGGTCCAGCAGGTTCACGAAGAAGTCGTTCGTGAGGGCGCCGGGGGTCGTCGTCAGGACGCCGGTCTGCGACTGCTTCGCGTTCGCGCCCAGCACGCGCAGGCCGCCGACCAGGACGGTCAGCTCCGGAGCGCTGAGCGTCAGCAGGTTCGCGCGGTCGACCAGCAGGTACTCGGCCGTCAGCCGCTCCTGGCCGCTGAGGTAGTTGCGGAATCCGTCCGCGACCGGCTCGAGCGCCGCGAAGGACTCGACGTCGGTCTGCTCCTGCGTGGCGTCGACGCGACCGGGCGTGAAGGGGACCTCCAGGTCGAAGCCGGCCTGCTTCGCCGCCTGCTCCACCGCGGCGGAGCCGCCGAGCACGATCAGGTCGGCGAGCGAGACCTGCGTGCCGCCGGCGGTCGAGGCGTTGAACGACGCCTGGATGCCTTCCAGCGTGCTCAGGACCGTCGCGAGCTGGGCGGGGTCGTTGACCTCCCAGCTGCGCTGCGGCTCCAGGCGGATGCGGGCGCCGTTCGCGCCGCCGCGCTTGTCGCTGCCGCGGAACGACGCGGCCGAGGCCCACGCGGTCGAGACCAGCTGCGAGACCGTCAGCCCCGAGTCCAGGATCTGGCGCTTGAGCGCGGCGATCTCGTCGGCGGTGATCGGCTCGCCCGCCGGCGCGGGCAGCGGGTCCTGCCACAGCAGCGTCTCGTCCGGGACCTCCGGTCCGAGGTAGCGCGCGACCGGGCCCATGTCGCGGTGCGTCAGCTTGAACCAGGCGCGGGCGAACGCGTCGGCCAGCTCGTCCGGGTGCTCCAGGAAGCGGCGCGAGATTCTCTCGTACGTCGGGTCGACGCGCAGCGCCAGGTCGGTCGTAAGCATCGTCGGGGCGCGGCGCGGCGAGCCCTCGGCGGGACCCGGGATCGTGCCCGCGCCGGCGCCGTCCTTCGCGACCCACTGGTTCGCGCCGGCGGGGCTCTTCTCCAGCTCCCACTAGTAGCCGAAGAGGTTCTGGAAGAAGCCGTTGCCCCATCTGGTCGGCGTCGAGGTCCAGGTGACCTCCAGGCCGCTCGTGATCGCGTCCTCGCCCTTGCCGGAGCGGTACGTGCTCTTCCAGCCGAGGCCCTGCTCCTCGAGCGGGGCGCCCTCGGGCTCGGGCCCGACGTACTGGTCGGGGTCCGCGGCGCCGTGGGTCTTGCCGAACGTGTGGCCGCCCGCGATGAGCGCGACGGTCTCCTCGTCGTTCATCGCCATGCGGCGGAACGTCTCGCGGATGTCG
>JAATFK010000411.1 GCA_015655225.1 Solirubrobacterales bacterium
AGATGTAGGCGTAGGAGCGCACGAAGACCCCGTAGTTGCCCTGAAAGCCGCGCAGCCGGCCGATCGACTTGGGCCGGTCGTAGTCGAGGTCGAAGCGCGGGCCGCCGCCGTTCTCGGACTCGACCCGGACGACCTGCGGGCGCGTGATGTAGGGCTCGATCCGCTCCGAGACGGCGATCGGGCCGGAGCCGGGACCGCCGCCGCCGTGCGGCTGCGTGAACGTCTTGTGCAGGTTGAAGTGCACGATGTCGAAGCCCATGTCGCCCGGGCGCGTGCGGCCCATCACGGCGTTCAGGTTCGCGCCGTCGTAGTAGAGCGTCGCGCCGACGCCGTGGACGATCTCCGCGATCTCCGCGATGTTCGGGTCAAACAGGCCGAGCGTCGAGGGGTTCGTCAGCATCAGGCAGGCGACCGACTCGTCGGCCTTCGCGCGCAGGTCGTCGACGTCGACGCCGCCGTCGGCGTTCGTGCCGACCTTGACGACCTCGTAGCCGGCCATCGTCACGGTCGCCGGGTTCGTGCCGTGCGCCGTGTCGGGGGTGAGGACCTTCGTGCGGTGCTCGCCGCGGTCCTCGTGGTAGGCACGCGTCAGCAGCACGCCCGCGAGCTCGCCGTGCGAGCCGGCGCTCGGCTGCAGCGAGACGTGCGGCAGCCCCGCGATCTCACCCAGCGCGACCTGCAGGTTGTGCATCAGCTCGAGCGCGCCCTGGGCCCGCGCGGGGTCCTGCAGCGGGTGCAGCCGCGCGTTGCCCGGGAGCGCCGCGACCCGCTCGTGCAGCTTCGGATTGTGCTTCATCGTGCACGAGCCGAGCGGATAGAAGCCGGTGTCGAGGTCGAAGTTGCGCTTCGAGAGGCGGTTGTAGTGCCGCACGATCTCGGGCTCGGCGACCTCCGGCAGCTTCGCCTCCTCGGTCCGCCGCAGGTGCGCCGGCACCAGCTCGTCCAGCGGACGGGCCGGCACGTCGAGCGGCGGCGCGACGAACGCGCGACGGCCCTCCTGCGAGCGCTCATAGATCGTGATCACGGGATCGCGCTGGAGCGGGATGCCGATGATGCCCCGGCCGAGGTCGCCGCCGGCGTGCGGCGTCGTGCCCTCGATCTCGGGGTCGCGCTGAAGCTCGTTGTTGCTCAGCGGGGCGTTCATGCGCTCGCCCCCACGGTCGTCGCGCCTTCCCGTTCGGCCTCGACCGCCCGTCCGAGCGCCTCCGCGAGGCGGTCGACGTCCGCGCGCGTGCGGCGCTCGGTCAGCGCCACCAGCAGGCCTCCCTGGTGCTCCGGGTAGTCGCCGGCAAGCGCGTAGCCGGGGTTGATCCCCTCCGAGACGAGCCGCTCGATCACGCGCGAGACGTCGGGAACGTCGAGCGTGACGGCGAACTCGCGGACGACCGGCTGCTCGTGCAGCGCGCTGACGCCGTCGAGCGCCGTCAGCGCGTCGCGGGCGTAGGCGGTCCGCTGCACCAGCAGCTCGCCCAGCTCGACGAGGCCGCGGCGCCCGAGCCACGAGAGATAGATCACGCCCGCGAGCGCGTTGAGCGCCTGCGAGGTGCAGATGTTCGAGGTCGCCTTCTCACGACGAATGTGCTGCTCACGCGTCTGCAACGTGAGGACGAAGCCGCGACGGCCGTCGACGTCTCTCGTCTCCCCCGCGATCCGCCCCGGCATCTTGCGCAGCAGCGCCTGCGTGGCGGCGAAGAAGCCGAACGAGGGACCGCCGAAGTCGAGCCGGTTGCCGAGCGTCTGACCCTCGCCGACGGCGATGTCGACGCCGACGACGCCGGGAGGCGCGAGCAGCCCGAGCGGGATCGGGTCGCAGGCGCAGATCACGAGCGCGCCGACCGCTCTCGCGGCGGCGGCGAGCGGCGCGACGTCCTCGATCGCGCCAAGAAAGTTCGGCTGCTGCAGGACGATCGCGCTGACGTCGTCGTCGAGCGCCGCGACGAGCGCGTCGAGGTCGGTGACGCCGTCGCGCAACGGCAGCTCCACGACCTCCTGGCCGAAGCCGCGCGCGAGCGTCGAAAGCGTCTCGCGCGAGTGCGGGTGGACGCCGCGCGAGGCGAGCACCTTGCCACGGCCGTTCGTCAGCTTCGCGAGGTAGGCGGCCGCGCCGACGGCGGACGGTCCCTCGTAGACGGAGGCATTCGAGACCGGCAGCCCGGTCAACTCCGAGATCGCCGTCTGGTACTCGAACATCACCTGGAGACCGCCCTGGGAGATCTCCGGCTGGTAGGGCGTGTACGGCGTCAAGAACTCCGAACGCTGGATGATCGAATCGATCAGCGCGGGCACGTAGTGGTCGTACATGCCGGCGCCGAGGAACGTGACCTCGTC
>JAATFK010000183.1 GCA_015655225.1 Solirubrobacterales bacterium
ACCTCGGCCTCGGCGCGAGCCACGCGGCGGTCGTCGACGCCGACACCCCGGGGCGCTACGC
Organism: Solirubrobacterales bacterium; assembly: GCA_015655225.1. Taxonomy (GTDB): domain Bacteria; phylum Actinomycetota; class Thermoleophilia; order Solirubrobacterales; family Solirubrobacteraceae; genus Conexibacter. The sequence goes on from JAATFK010000183.1 coordinate 62, forward strand.
GAAGCCGCTCTCGGCGATGCGCGACTACCTCGACGCGCTCGACGCGGCCAGCCCGCCGCTCGGCGCGCCCGACCGGATGCTGGCGGCGCTCGGCCCGAAGATGCTGGAGCTGGCGCGCGACCGCGGCGCCGGCGCGCACCCCTACCTCGTGACGCCCGAGCACACGCGCGGCGCGCGCGAGCTGCTCGGCCCCGACAAGCTGCTGGCGCCCGAGCAGGGCGTCGTGCTCGCCGCCGACCGCGCCACCGGCCTGGCGGCCGCGCGCCGCCACGTCGCCGACTACCTGCGGCTGCCGAACTACGTCGCCAGCCTGCGGCGGCTCGGCTTCGGCGAGGAGGACGTCGCCGGCGAGGGCAGCGACCGGCTGGTCGAGGCGCTCGTCGCGTTCGGCGACGAGCAGGCGATCGCCGAGCGCGTCGCCGAGCACCTCGCGGCGGGCGCCGACCACGTCTGCATCCACGTCGTCGACGCACGTGACGACGTGCCGCCGGTCGCGACCTGGCGGGCGCTCGCGCCCGCGCTCGTCGCGCTCGCGGCGGACCCTCCGACGACTAGAACGACGACGACCGAGAGGACCGATCGATGAACTGCTTCGACTGTGGCGAGACGAGCGTCGACCGCGCGGCGGTCACCTCGTGCGCCGCCTGCGGCGCCGGGCTCTGCACCGACCACGCCGTCCGCCACGCGCCGCCGCGCCCGCCCGCCGCGGTCGTCGGGATGGTGCGCCGCTCGGCGCCGTCGCGCTCCTCGGCGCGCGCGTTCCTCTGCGAGGCGTGCACCGGCGCCGCGACCCGCGGCGTCCGCGACGCCGCCTACGTGCGCTGATGGCGAACCTGCAGATGGTCTTCAGCGACCCGGGCGATCGCGTCAGCGACGAGGAGTTCGACCGCTGGTACGACGAGCACCTGGAGGAGATCCTCTCGATCCCGGGCTTCCTCTCCGCCCAGCGCTACGCGCTCGCGCCGGCCGTCGAGCTGGAGGGCGTTCCCCCGTTCCGGCGCGTCGTCGTCTACGAGGTCGACGACGACACCGACAAGCTGATGAGATCGATGCGCGAGCTGAGACTCGACCGCCACGACTCCTACGAGGAGCGCAAGGAGATCGGCGACGACGGGCCGGAGCTGCCGACCTGGTGGGACGACGTGCGCTTCGCGTCGTGGAACTGCATTCCGATCGGCGAGCGCGTGAGCGTGGAGGCCTCCTGATGAGCGACCAGATCCGGCTCTACCTGTTCGACGGCGGCACCGTCCACCTGCCCGAGAGAAACCACATCCTCGGCGGCGGCGAGCAGAGAATCACGACGCCGATCATGTACGCCGTCCTCACGCACCCGCGCGGGAACGTCGTCTTCGACGGCGGCAACGCACCCGAGGTCGCGGTCGACCCGCGCAGACACTGGGGCAGAATCACCGAGATGTCCGACGTCGTGATGACCCCCGAGCAGGCGCTGCTGCCGGGGTTGGAGCGGATCGGCGTCACCCCCGAGAGCATCCGCTGGGTCGTCCAGAGCCACCTCCACAACGACCACAGCGGCGCCGTCGCGGTGATCGACAGACTGCCGAACGCGCAGGTGCTCGCGACCCGCACGGAGTACGAGTGGGCGCAGGCGCCGGAGGGCTTCTTCGCGATCGGCTACTGCCCCGTCGACTACATCAAGCCGGGCGTCGACTGGTTCCTGCTGGAGGAGACCGACGACGGCTTCGACCTGTTCGGCGACGGCGTCGTGCGGATGTACCGCACGCCCGGCCACTCGCCCGGGCACCAGTCGTTCGTGCTCGCGCTCCCGAGCGGCCAGCGCTACCTGCTGGCGTTCGACGCCGCCAACACGATCGACCACCTCGAGGAGCGCGTGCTGGCCGGCTTCAACCTGGCGCCGGTCGAGGCCGGGCGCTCGCTCAAGCGGCTGCGCTTCCTCGCCTGGCGCGAGCAGGCGGTCGTGATCCCGGGCCACGATCCCGACGTCTTCCCGACGTTCAGAAAGGCGCCCGATTTCTACAGCTGAGCCGGGCCTGGAGCGGCGGGCGCTGGGCGGCTCGGGACTGCGCGTCTCGCCGCTCGCGCTCGGCTCGTGGCGGACGCTGGAGCGGCTCCCGCGCGAGGGGGCGCTCGCGCTGATGGCGCACGCCCGCGAGCAGGGGATCAACTTCCTCGACGACGCCCGCTACGACGACGAGAGCGGCACCGCGCCGCTCAGAACCGGCTGGTCGGAGGTGCTGTTCGGCGAGCTGTTCCGGGCGACCGGCTGGGCGCGCGACGACACGGTCGTCGCGAACAAGCTGTGGTGGGAGCACTGGCCCGCGCAGTCGGCCGCGCAGGAGCTGGCGGGGTCGCTGGAGCGGTTGCGCTTTGATCATGTCGACCTGATCTACTCGGTCACGCTGCCCGAGGGACTCGGGGTCGAGGAGGCGGTCGAGCAGATCGGCGGCCTGCTCGCGTCCGGCAGCGCGCGGGCATGGGGCGTCGCGAACTGGACCGCCGAGCAGCTCGACGACGCGCGTCTCGCCGCCGCCGCGCGCGGGATC
>JAATFK010000443.1 GCA_015655225.1 Solirubrobacterales bacterium
ACGGCGACCTCGACGCGCTCGCGCGCGAGCTGCGCTCCGGCGACGTCGCCGCGTTCGTGGTCGAGCCGGTGCAGGGCAAGACGGTCACGGTCCCCGACGCCGACTACCTGCGCGAGGCGCAGGAGCTGTGCCGGCGCCACGGCACGCTGCTCGTGCTCGACGAGGTGATGACGGGGCTCGGGCGCACCGGCCGCTTTCTCGCCCTGGAGCACTGGGGCCTGGAGCCCGACCTGGTGACGCTCTCGAAAGCGCTCTCGGGCGGCTACGTCCCGATCGGCGCGGTGCTCGCCAGACGAGAGGTCCACGAGCGCGTCTTCGACACGATGGAGCGCGCCGTCGTCCACAGCTCGACGTTCGCCACGAACGACTTCGCCGCCGCCGCCGGGATCGCGACGCTCGCCGCGCTGGACGACGACCGCCTGGTGGCGCGCGCCGCCGAGATGGGCGAGCTGCTGCTGGAGCTGACGCGCCCGCTGGTCGAGCGCCACGAGGTGGTGAAGGAGGTGCGCGGGCTCGGGCTGATGTGGGCGATCGAGCTGCAGCCGCCGCCGCGCGGGAGCGCGAACCGCGCGCTGTGGCGGCTGGTCGAGCGCGGGCAGCCGGGCCTCTGGGCGCAGCTCGTGACGGTGCCGCTGTTCGCCCGCCACCGGATCCTGACGCAGGTCTCCGGCCACCACGTCAACGTCGTGCGCGTGCTGCCGCCGTTCGTGATCGAGGAGTCCGAGGTCCGCCGCTTCGCGGCGGCGCTCGACGAGGTCCTGAGCGGCTTGCGCCACCTCCCGCGAGCGATGACCGGCTTCGGGCTGACGATGGCCCGCGGCCTGGCCCGCGCCCGCTAGCCGCGGATCACATCAAAACTGCTGCCCCTGAGGGGGAGCAGACTTGACGTCATCCAGCTAGGCGCGCGACGTTGGCGGCGTGCAATCGACGTTGGGTGGCGGTGCGGCGCGCCAGCGGCAGCGGCGCTGCCGCGCCTTCGGCGCGGAGCGCCTCGAGGTACGCGACGTCTTCGCGCAGGATCGCTGCCGCCCGCGCCGCGTCGAGCGGCGCGCCGTGGCCTGGCACCACGGTGTCCGCCTGCGAGACGATCGGGGCGAGGCGGCGCAGGGTCGCGAGGTAGCCGTCGAGCGAGCCGCCCTCGGAGAGCATCGGCAGCTCGACCGGCGAGAGATAGTCGCCGCAGATCAATACGCGCGCCCACGGCGCCCAGAAGACGGTCCCGTCGGCGGTGTGGCCGTCGGCCGGGTGCAGCTCCAGCTCCTGGTCGCCGACCGCGCAGTAGCCCGGCACCGGCAGCGCCTGGACGCCCGGCAGCGAGAGCGGCGCGGGGCGCTCGACGTACTGCTCCTCGTCGAAGGCGCGCAGCTCGCGGGCGGCGGCGCCCGGCTCCGCCGCGAGCCGCGCGGCGGTCGTCTCGCCGCAGCCGATCGCCGCCTCCGGGAACGCGAGGCGGCCGAGCAGATGGTCCCAGTCGGCGTGCGTGACGAGCAGCCCGCTGATCTCGAAGCGCGCCTGCTCGGCGAGCGCCGGCAGGATCTCCAGCTCGTCCGGGTAGACCGGCGAGTCGATCACGAACGCCTCGGAGCCGCCGCGCACGAGCGTGCAGCTGGTCTGCTGGAAGCGACTTGCGATCACGATCACGTCCTCGTGGACGCTGACCGCCCGCACGGCGCTACCCGATGCCGAGGAGTCTGGCCGCTTCGCGGAGGTTCGTGACCTCCGCGTCGGGTCTTCTCTGACCCGACTCGAGCGTCTGTCTGCTGCGGTTGACCCAGATCACGGGGATTCTGAGTCTGAGCGCGGGCTCGACGTCGCTGTAGTAGCCGGCCGCGACGTGCACCCAGCCTCTCTTCGTGCCGGCGCGGCGCTCGCACTCTCTGAAGTGCGCGGGGTCCGGCTTGTACGAGCGCACCTGCTGCGCCGTCACGACGAGGTCGAAGTCGAGCGGGATGTGGCGGCGCGTCTGGCCGAGCAGCTTGTCGTCGACGTTCGCGATCAGGCCCGTTCTGAACTGTCTCGCGATTCTCGCGAGCGTCGGGTTGGCCTCTCTGAACGCCGGCCAGCGCTGGACCGAGTCGGGCAGGAAGCCGGAGCGCGAGGGCTCGAGGTCCCAGCCGAGCTCGTTCGAGATCTGCACGGCGGTGCGGCGCAGCACCTCGGCGTACAGCTCGTAGGAGCCGGCCTGGATCGTCTGCTGCGTCGTGTGGAAGAGCGGGATCAGCTCGTCGCGCTCGATCGTGAAGCCGTCGCGTCTCGCCTCTCTGACGAACGCGTCGTACACGCCCGTCTCCCAGTCGATCAGACTGCCGTAGACGTCGAAGGTGACGAAGTTCACGTTTCTGGGAAGAGCCATCGGACGCGCATTATGCCTGCTCGCTGGCAAACGGCGTCGTGCGCCTGCCGACCTGCCTCGCTGGCGGAGTCCGTTTGTATAGAGTCCGGCGCCGTCATGGACCTGCTCGAATATCAAGGCAGTCAGCTGTTCGCCCGCCATGCGATCCCGATTCCGGCCGGCGAGCCCGCGACCACCGTCGACCAGGCGGTCGCCGCCGCCGACCAGACCGGCTACCCCTGCGTCGTCAAGGCGCAGGTGCTGATCGGCGGCCGCGGCAGAGCCGGCGGCATCAGAGTCGCGCAGGATCGCGCCGAGGCGGAGGAGCACGCGAAGGCGATCCTCGGCATGGACATCAAGGGCTTCACGGTCCACGAGGTGTGGATCGAGGAGGCGTCGCAGATCGCCGCCGAGTACTACGCGTCGATCGTCTTCGACCGCGCCGCGAAGGCGCCGCTCGTGATGCTCTCGAAGGAGGGCGGCGTCGAGATCGAGGTCGTCGCCGAGAGCAACCCGGACGCGATCGCAAGACTCCACGTCGACCCGCTGCTCGGCTTCCAGGACTTCCACGGCCGGCGGCTCGCCTTCGAGGCCGGCATCGACGCCGACCTGATCCGCCCGGTCGGCGCGATGCTGTCGAAGCTGTACGCCGCCTTCGTCGCCGAGGAGGCGATGCTGGTCGAGGTCAACCCGCTGATCGTCACGCCGGACCGTGACGTGCGCGCGCTCGACGCGAAGGTCACGCTCGACGACAACTCGCTCTACCGCCACCCCGACAACGCCGCGCTGCGCGACCCCTCCGCGGAGGACGCGCAGGAGCAGATGGCCCACGAGCGCGGCCTCACGTACGTGAAGCTCGACGGCGACATCGG
>JAATFK010000146.1 GCA_015655225.1 Solirubrobacterales bacterium
CGGACTACTGTAGCCGGCATGAGCCTGAACGATGTTCAATCGGGCACGACGAGACGGCGCGCCGCCGACCTGATCTCCTACGAGGATCTGTATGCCCGCTGGGAGCAGGGCAACTGGAGCGCCACCGAGCTGGACTTCACGGAGGACGCGCGCCAATGGCGCGAGGAGCTGACGGAGTTCGAGCGGACCGCCGCGCTCTGGAACTACGCGCTCTTCTTCTGGGGCGAGGACGCCGTCGCTGACAACCTCTCGCCGTACGTCGACGCGGCGCCGCTGGAGGAGCAGAAGTACTTCCTCGCGACCGAGCAGGTCGACGAGGCGCGCCACGCCGTCTTCTTCAAGCGCTTCATGCACGAGGTCTGCGGGATCGGCGACGGCACGACCGCGGGCGGCCTGGAGGCGATCCGGCCGCGGCTGACGTGGGGCTTCCGCAGAACCTTCGACCGGCTCGACACGATCGCCTACGAGCTGCGCGCCGACCGCTCGCCGGCGATGCTCTCGGCGGCCGTGACGATGTACCACATCGTGGTCGAGGCGACGCTCGCGCAGCCCGGCCAGCACGCGATCACGAACTACCTCGAACGGCGCGACATGCTGCCCGCGTTCCGCGAGGGGATGGAGCAGGTCGCCCGCGACGAGCAGCGCCACATCGCCTTCGGCGTCAAGCTGCTGGCCGACGTGGCGGCGCCGCGCGAGGACTGCCGCCGCGCGGTCGCCGACCTGCTGCGCGAGGTGACGCCGTGGGGGCCGGCGGTGCTCCACCCGCCGGGCGGGAACCGCGACTACACCGAGGTGTTCGGCTTCACCGTCGAGGAGGTCGCGGAGGAGGGCATCACTTCGATGGAGACGAAGCTGCGCAGCGCCGGGCTCGCGCTGGACGAGCTGCCGGGCGCGCCGATCCTGCCGGTCGGCCTGAGCAACCGCGAGCGCGCCGAGCGCACCACTGCGCTGGTGCGGATCGGGCTGCTGGGGGAGAAGCTGGGGCCGCCGGCCCGCGACCCCGAGGCGGTCGAGCTGGTGATGGACACGCTGCGCCGCCAGCTCCCCGACACGAACGGCACGAGCCTGTCGGTTCAGCTCGCCTTCACCGACCTCGAGCCGTGGGTGCTGCGGCTCGGCGGCGGGATGGCGCGGGCGGAGCAGGCGCGCGAGCCGCACGCCGACGTCACGCTCACCACCAGCTGGGAGGACTGGGTCGACGTCGCCAGCGGCCGGCTCGACCCCCGGCGGGCGCTGCTGACGCGGCGCCTGCGGCCGAGAGCGCGGTTGTCGGCGTTGAGACTGCTGCCCTCGGCGCTGGGCGTCAGGGCTTAGCGCAGGTACAGCGGGTTCGCGTAGATCCACGCGCGACGGCGTCCGTGCGCGTCGAGGTGCGCCTCGACGCGGTGGACGCCGCCGCGGTCGAGCCTCAGCTCCAGCTCGTCGGTCTCCCGCTCCAGGATCGCCTCTCCGTCACGCACGACGCGCACGTGCGCCCGGCGTGGCAGCCGCACGTGGAGCGTGAAGTCTCCGCCGCTCCGGAACGTCGTCTGGCCGCCCAGCTCGACGCGCTCGCCGTCGCGCTCGGCCCAGCAGGCGAAGCCGCGCGCGGGGGCGAGCGAGTCGCGGGCGAGGTAGCAGCGGCCCTCGCGCAGCGCGGCGTAGATCGCGTCGCGGTCGGCGGCGTCGTCCTCGCCGGGGCGGCGGTCGACCAGCACGTGGGTGCGCAGCAGCGCGAACGAGCGCCGGTAGGCGAGCACCCGCAGCGGCACGCGACCGGCGACCCGCAGGCCGACCTGGTGCGCGTCGAGCCCGCCGACGGCGGTGATCCGCCGCTCCGCCGTCAGCGCGTCCCAGCGCGCCAGCGCCTCCGGCCGCGCGCCGTCGAGGACGCGGTCGGGGGCGGCGAGGAAGCGCAGCCCGTCGCGCACGCTCGTGAAGCGCTCGACCGTGTCGCAGAAGAGGCTCCACAGCTCGAAGCCGGTCGCGCCCGCCGGCGCGATCTCGTCCCAGCCGGCGCTCGGCAGGAAGCGGAACGACGGCGAGCCGACCGAGAACGGGTGCGCGAGCAGGCCGAAGCCGCCGGCGTCGTTGACCGCCGCGACGACCTCGCGCGGCGTCAGGCCGCGGTGGTCGATCGGCCGCTCCAGCCCGAACGCGAGATAGTGGTGGCCCGGCCGCATCGTCACCTCCTCGCCGACGCAGAGCAGCACCGCGCCGTGGCGGCGCTCCTCGCCGACCGCCCGCGCGGCGAGCGTGTCGTGGTCGGTCAGGAGGACCGCGTCAAGGCCCGCCTCGGCCGCCGCGGCCATGATCTGCGCGACCGTGCCGGTGCCGTCGGAGTGGCGCTAGTGGACGTGGATCGCGCAGGCGAGGTCGAACGTCGTGGGGGGAGCCGGTCGCATCCGGCTGGCAACGGTAGCGCCCCGAGTCTCCCGGTCGCGGGGGTGTGCGACCGGGAGCGCTCGGACCGTCGTCC
>JAATFK010000307.1 GCA_015655225.1 Solirubrobacterales bacterium
CCGAAGACGAGGGCGTCGGCGTCCGGGAAGCGCTGCTGGGCGCGGGCGAGGCGACCGGCGGACGGGCCGCCGTCGTGGGTCACGACGATGCGGACCGCGCCGGGAGCGCCCGGTCGCGGCAGCTCCAGCAGCAGCTGGGCGGGCAGGGCGTCGCGGAGGGCCGGCTCGTCGACGTTGCCGTGGACGGCGGCGACCTCGCCGTAGCCGCGCAGCTCGTCGAGCACCTCGGTGGCGATCAGGTCGCCGGCGTGGACGATCAGGTCGGCCTCGCGCAGGCGCGCGACGCACGCGCCCGGCAGCGCGCGAGCGCCCTTCGGCATGTGGGTGTCGGAGATGATCGCGATGTCCACGGCGCGCGTGACCCTACCGTCCCCCACCCGGCAGGCGCGGTAAGCTGCCGTGGTCCGGGCCGCTTCGCGGTCCGCCGGCGCCCGTAGCTCAGTGGATAGAGCGCTCGCCTCCGGAGCGAGAGGTCGCAAGTTCGAATCTTGCCGGGCGCGTCTCACGAAACCCCGCCCACAGCGGGGTTTTTTGGTTCTTGATCGCCCCCGTGTCGCTGGGGACCGCCATTCAGCGGGAGGGAATGCCCAGTGCGAGCGACGCGCTTCGCGCTCGGGCGGTCACGAAAGCAGGCCGATGAACCACACGCGGTTCTTGCCGTCGGTGCAGCGCCCCCGGCCACTGTTGAACCACTCAGCGACTCTTCCGAAGACGTGATGGGTATTGACCACGAAACAGCTGACGCCTCGTGCCTGGAAGCGAGAGGTCCCGATTCTGGCCGCGTGGTTGCCGCTCGTCGCCCAGTGGTTTGCGACCAGCATCAGACGGTTCCGCGTGCATCCGGCTCCGAGCGTTCTGATGATGCGAAACGGTCTCCCATAGAGGGCGTCTCTCTTGGAGTAGTGCGCCACTCCGCATCTGTGCGTCGTGAGAGCTCCGGCGACGGGCTTCACCGTTCCCGGCTTGGTCGCCGGGGGCGGTACGGCAGGCGCGAGGCCCGGGAAGTACTGAATCCGAGCCGGGCCGTCGACGTCCGCGACGTCGACGGAGGCGCAGCGGAGGTCGAGATTTGCGAAGTTCGGGTTCGCGAGCGTCACGGTGTACGCATCTCCGTTGAATGCTCCGGTCGCGACGACGCTCCCTCCGAAGCCGTCGCGCACCGCTCCAGCCGAGACGGCGTTCGGACCATCGCCCGTCGTCGAGAGGTTGCTCAAGCCGAGAGCGGTTTGGACGATCGGAGCACCTCTGCAATCGGATGCGAGGTTCACGAAGACCTCAGAGTTCGTCAGCTCCGGCTCGCCGGTCGCGACTGACTCGGCCCATAACTGCGGATCGAATGATGCTTCGACCGCGTGGTCCGACCAGTACGCAGGATCGTAAAGGGCGTAGCTGAGCGTGATGCTCGCTGCGCTGCATCCCCTTCGAGGTGCCGAAGGGCCAGAAGCCCGTCACCCTCCAGTTCAGCCTCGACTCGGGGTGCGGACCGAAAACCGGCAGCTGGGTCCTGAGCAGATGACGCGGCGTCCCCGGCGCCCGAGGGGAGAAGAGCGCCGGGGACGGCCGGGCGCCGCGCCCTCATGAGGGATGGCCCGGAGACGGGCGCGCGCACTCGTGGGCGCGCGCCCGCCCGCTCAAGCCGCCCGCCCCATCCGCTCCCCGTAGTCGCGCACGCTCCCACGCCCGAGCGCGAGCAGCAACGCGTCGTTCGCGCCCTCGCCGATCTGCGTCTGGGGCGCGTCGCGGCGCAGGCGCGCCAGCTCGTCCTCAGCCGCGTAGGAGCGGCTCGCCGCCAGCCGCGCGGCGAGGTCGACCGCCCACACGGCGCTCTCGGACGCGAGCAGCTTGGCGGCGCTCGCGAGCGAGCCGGTGTCGGGGTCGCCCTCGTCGATCGCGACCGCCGCCCGCGAGATCAACGCCTCGACGCCGAGCTGCCGGACGCGCAGCTCGCCGATCCGCAGCTGCGTGTGCGTGAAGTCGCCGAGCAGCCCGCCGCCGATCTCGCGGCCGGTCGCCTCCCCGAGC
>JAATFK010000580.1 GCA_015655225.1 Solirubrobacterales bacterium
GCCTCCTCGATGAAGCGCCCGACGGCGTCGTTGAACCACTCGGGGTGTTCGCGGTAGGGGAAGTGACCGCTCTTGTCGACGATGTTGAGCACGGTGCGCCGCTCGCCGGCCGCGATCGTGCGAAACAGCTCGTGGCCACGCTGCGGGTGGGCAGTGCGGTCGTTGCGGCCCCAGACGATCTGCGTCGGGCGCTGCAGGCGGCCCTGCGCGAGCCACGTCAGTGTCTCGCCCTTGTCGCGCGCGAGAGCCGGGAGGAACTGCGTCGCGATCAGCTTGCCAGCGCGGATCCGCTCGACCGCGGCGCGGTAGGGCTCACGGTTGACGATCGCGTAGGAGCGCTCGACCCACTCGTCGGTGACCGCGCGCTGCTCGTGGCAGTAGGACTCGTAGACCCAGCGGATCGACTCGCGCGTGTATGGCGGGTGCGGCGGCCGCGCGAGCACGACTTCGTTCGTCCCGATGCCTGGACTGAGCGTGCCGGAGTTGACGATCGTCAACGAGCGCACGAGATCCTGGCGCAGCAGTGCCGTGCGCGTCACGACGTAGCCGCCGCGCGAGTGGCCGACGAGGTGGACCGGCGGCAGTCTCAGCGCCTCGATGAACCCGATCAGGTGGTCGACGACCGCCGCCATCGTGAAGCCGGCGTCGTCGTCGGGCGCGTCGGTGAAGCCCTGGCCGGGCTTGTCGTAGGCGATCGTGCGGAACGAGCCCGACAGCGCACGGACCGCGAGATCCCAGGCGTAGGCGCCCGGAGCGGACTCGGCCGTGCCGAAGTTGCCGCCGTAGACGAAGACGACCGGGATCCCGCTGCCCACCTCCGTGTACCAGGTCTCCAGGCCGTTCACCGTGACCGTGCGCGGCGCCGGCATGCCCGGATAGGTGGGCAGCGCCTCGGTGCCGAGCACGGTCATCGCGTGAAGCCCTGCTCGAGCGTGTACGCGGCGAGATCGCTCTTGAGCGTCCACCAGACACGATCGGCGGCGCGCACGTGGCGCAGCACCGTGCGGAGCGTCGGGATGAACGTGGGGCGGCCCGCCATGTGGCAGTGCAGGACGATGTCGGCCCATGCCGGCCGTCCTCTGACGCCCTCGTCGTGGAGCGTGTCGAACGTCGCGATGAAGCTGTCGGCAAAGATTCCCGGGGCGTTCTTCGGCATCACCCACTGCAGCAGGTCGTTGGCGTCGATGTTCGCCTTCGGAAGCACCGCCATCCGCGTGTCGCCGACCTGCTCCACGAACGGGACGTCGTCGCTCGCGTCGTCGCCGGTCCAGGTGATCCCCTCCTCGGCAAGGATCGCGGTCGTCCGTGCCGAGGACATGTTGCCGGGGCTGGCCCAGCCCGTCGGCCGCCGTCCGCCGGCCGCCTCGATCGCGTCGAGCGTGCGCCGGATCATCTCGCGCTCGTCGGCCTCGGAGGCGACCGCCATGAGGCGGTCGTTGACCCAGCCGTGGGCGACGAGGTCGTGGCCGGCGTCGGCGACCGCGCGGACGGCCTGCGGATGGTCCGCCGCGACCCTGCCGTTGATCGAGAACGACGCCTTGACGCCCTCCTGCTCGAGAACCTCCAGCAGCCGCCAAACGCCGACGCGCGTGCCGTACTCGGCGTAGGACAGCGAGAACAGGTCGAGCTCGCCGGGCTTCCCCTCGGTCCGCACCTGCGAGTGCAGCTCGAACGCCTCGAGGGCGACACCGACCGTCATCGCGATCGCCGCGTCGCCAGGCCAATGGACGGCGCGACGCGCCGACGCGGACAGCGCGCCGCCGCCTTCTGCACGTTCAGACATACCTCTCCTACTCTCAATCGTCACCCCGGGCGTTAAACGAGCCCAGGGCCAAGTCGCGCCGGTGACTGCTGGTCTGAGGCGCGTTGTCCTCTGATCTCCAAGTATCCGAACGCCGCCCGCGATGCTCAAGCTGTCATACGTCCGTTCTGGCGGACTTGTCGTTGACACGTCGTCGGCCGCCGTCTCGCTCGTGACTCAGCTGCGCTCGACGATCGCGACGGTTCCGCCATCGACGACGAGCGTCTGCCCGGTCACCCACGATGACTCGTCGCAGGCGAAGTAGAGCGCCGCGTGAGCGACGTCTTCCGGGCGGCCGGTGCGCCGCAGCGGCACCGTCGCCGCGATCCGCTCGCGCGCCCCGGGCGCGGCGAAGATCGGCGCCGTCACCGGCGCCTCGATCAGGCCGGGCAGAACAGCGTTGCAGCGGATCTTGTGGGGCGCGCCCTCGGCCGCCGCCTGGCGCGTGAGGGCCAGCACGCCCGCCTTCGCGGCGCTGTGCGCCGCGCACGTGCCGCCGCCGCCGATCGGCAACGGCATACCGCGCAGGGCGGCCGTCGAGGACGTGTTGACGATGCTTGCCCCAGCTTGCCTCTGCAGGTGCGGCCACGCTGCGACGATGCTCGCGAAGACGATGTCGAGCTCGCCTCGGATCGTGTGCTGCCACGAGGACCAGGCGTCGGCGTCCTCGATCCGCCGCATGATCGCCGTCGAGGCGTTGTTGTAGAGCACGTCGATCCGGCCGAAGCGTGCGACGCCCGCGTCGACCCATCGTCTGGCACCCTCCTCGGCGGTAAGGTCGAGCGGGTGCAGCGACTCGATCGTGCCGCCCTCCGCGCGCACCAGCCGGACCGTCTCCTGCGCGCCTTCCGCGTCCATGTCGCAGCCCCAGACGATCGCCCCTTCGCGCGCGAACAACTGGGCGGCGGCGCGGCCCTGACCTCCGGCGGTGCCGGAGACGAAGGCCGTCTTGCCGGCGAGGCGGCCGGGGCCGAACGAAGCGCCCGTGCCTCTCGTTCCCGGCCCGCTCATGCCCGCGCCCCCGCCATCCGCGCCGCCACGGTCAACGGCGGTGCTGGCGGAGCCAGCTCGGGCTCGATATCGAGCAGCGGCAGCAGCAGGTCGGCGACGCGGTATGCCTCCTCGAGCGCTGGCGGCGCCCATAGGATGAACCGCTCGATCCCCGCTACCCGCTGGATCTCGCGCATTCGGTCGGCGACCTGCTCGGCGCTGCCGATGAGCATCGATCCGGGCAGCGGCAGCTGATGGCGCACGTCGATCCCGACTCGCTCGATCGGGCCGTTCCACATGTTCGGGTAGAACTCGAGCTCGCGCGCTCTCGGCATGCGGCCAGCTTCGATCCCTTCGATCACGCGCAGCTCGCGCGCGTCGGCGCCCTCGCGACCGCCGTCTTCGATCGCCTTCCAACCGCGCATCGACGTCAATCGCTCGACGCTCATGTGGGAGAGGCGTCGTTCGGCGGCCGCCCACGCCTCCGCCTCGGTTTCGCGCACGAGCACGCCGAGGGAGACGCCGAGCGCCGGAGCCGGACGGCCGATCTGCTGGGCGATCCCGCGCGCCGCGGCGGTCCGCTCGGCGAGCTCTTGCGGCGTGCCGGCGTGCGATAGGTAGGTGTCGACGAGCGAGACGACGCGCGCGAGACCCTCGGGTGAGGCGCCGGCGCCCCAGAGCGTCGGCCAAGGGTTCTGCACCGGTTCGAGCGAGAGGAACGTCTCCGGGTCTCTGACCGGGAAGAAGCGGCTCTCGGGGACAGGCTCGCCGGCGTACAGCGCGCAGAAGACGCGCCAGTAGTCGTCGAGCATCTCGTAACGGTCGGCCTTGTCGAGATGAACGCCGTGCGCGGCCATCGTCTGCGGGTTGCTGCCGACGACGTTGAGCATCAGGCGCCCGCCCGACAGGTGGTCGAGCGAGAGCGACATCAGCGCCAGCTGCGTCGGCGTGATGACGCCGGGGTAGACGGCGATCAGGAAGCGCATCCGCTTGGTCAGCGGCGCGACCGACGCCGCCGCGGTCCAGGGGTCGTACGTGCCCGGTACGCCGATCGCGAGCAGCGCGCCCGAGAACGGCAGCCCGTCGATCGCCTGCGCCACCTGGGCCAGCCGTCCGATGTCCGGCCGGTAGCGGCCCGTCGGCTCCCACGGGTAGGGCCCGTCGGCGGCGCCGCCGAGCGTCCAGAAGATCTCCATGTGCGATACCTCGTTTCTGGGTCTGTCGGTTGCCCCCGTCGTCGAGCTGCACGTCGCCGCGCGGCACCCCCTTCCCCTGCTGCCCGAGCCTCTACCTCACTGTCACCGGCGCGGCCACGGCTCGCCGCAGCGCCGCCTCGAGCACCCGC
>JAATFK010000205.1 GCA_015655225.1 Solirubrobacterales bacterium
GGCGAGAACCACTACCGCGACTCCGCGCTCGTGCCGCCGTTCGGGAGCCTCACGATCCGCCACCGGTTCCTCGACTTCACCGGCATGTTCGTGATGCACTGCCACGTCCTCTTCCACGAGGACCACGGGATGATGGAGCTGATCGAGGTCTACGGGAAGGGCGGGCCCGGCCCTACGAAGGTCCACCTGCCGGGGAACGACCAGGGCTCGATGCGCAACGTGCCGGGGATGAAGGGGATGACGGGCGGCGCCGGCGGGTCGGGCGGCTCGGGCATGTCCGGCATGGACATGGGCAGCAGCTGAGGCGTGGCGCTCGCCTACGCTCCCCGCCTCGGCGCACACGTGCTGTCCGCCGACGAGGTCGTGCTGCTCTCGAGCGTGACCGCTTCGCGCTGAACGGCCGCGTGCACGCGGCGCTCGCGCCGATGCGGGTGCTGCTGGGCGGGACAGATCCTTCTGACAGCTCGTCCCGGTAGCCTGCCGCGTCGTGCGTCTCATCGTCGCTCGCTGCGAGGTCCGCTACACCGGCCGGCTCGACGCCCTGCTGCCGGAGGCGTTGCGGCTGATCATGATCAAGTCCGACGGCTCGGTGATGGTCCACGCCGACCACGGTGGCTTCAAGCCGAGCAACTGGATGACCCCGCCGGTCGTGACGGAGGAGTCCGAGGGGCAGATCGTCGTGCGCAAGTTCGCCGGCACCGCCGAGGACCGGCTCGACATCCGGATCGTCGAGGTGCTCTCCGACGTGACGCACGACATGGGGGAGGCGGCGGCGCTGGAGAAGGACGGCGTCGAGGCCCACCTCCAGGAGCTGCTGGCCGACCAGCCGCACTGGTGCGGCGAGGGCTTCCGGCTCGTCCGTCGCGAGTGGCCGACCGACATCGGCCCGGTCGACCTGATGTGCCGCGACGAGGAGGACCGCTGGATCGCGGTCGAGATCAAGCGCGTCGCGACGATCGACGCGGTCGAGCAGCTGACCCGCTACCTCGACCGGATCCGCCGCGACCCCGCGATGGAGGCCTGCCGCGGCGTGCTCGCGGCGCAGGAGATCAAGCCGCAGGCGCGGGTGCTGGCGGAGGCGCGCGGGATCGTCTGCGTCGAGGTCGACCTCGGCGTGCTGCGCGGCGAGCGCGAGCCCGACCTCACGCTCTTCGGCTAGGACCCCTCGCCCCAGAGCGTCGCGAAGAGCGAGCGGACGCCGCCGTGGTTCCGGTGCTCGCAGAGGTAGATCCCCTGCCAGGTGCCGAGCGCGAGCTGGCCGCTGGCGATCGGCAGCGTCAGCGTCGGCCCGAGCAGGCTCGCCTTCACGTGCGCCGGCATGTCGTCCGGGCCTTCGAGCGTGTGCGTCCAGTACGGCGCGTCCTCCGGGACGGCCGCGTCGAACCAGCTCGCGAAGTCCTCGCGCACCTCCGGGCTGGCGTTCTCGCTCAGCGTCAGCGACGCCTAGGTGTGCTGGAGCAGCAGGTGCAGCAGGCCGACCGGCATCGAGCCCAGCTCGGGCAGCGCGCCGAGCACCTCGCGCGTGACGAGGTGGAAGCCGCGCGGGCGCGCGCGCAGCCGGATCTCCCGCTGGATCCACATCAGAGCGGCCCGTCGTCGAGGTCGAAGTCGATGAAGCGCGCCGCGCGCATGTCGACCCGCTCGCCGCGGAAGGGGACGCCCTCCGCCTCCAGCAGCTTGCGCTGGCGCGCGCCTCTCGCGAGCGAGCCGTCGGCGCGGACGATCCGGTGCCAGGGCAGCTCGCGGTCGTCCTCGGCGTCGTGCAGCACGGCGCCGGCGAAGCGCGGCGCGCCCGGCGAGACGTCGCCGTAGCTGCGGACGAAGCCCTCCGGCGTCGCGCGGATCCGCGCGAGCACCTGCTCCGTGCGGTCGGCCGAGATCCCGCGTCGTCCCGTCATCGCGTCACAGACTAGTCGCGCCAGGCTTCTGGACTGGATCGGTCAAGATGGGCTACACTGGCGCGCGGAATGGGAAAGACAACAAAGCTGATCAGCAATTCGTGCAATCAAGGGGCCTGCGCATGAGTCTCGAGTCGTCCGTCGCCACGCCGGCCGCAACGCTCGGAGGGCCCCGGCTGTCGCTCAGCCGCAGCCCGTTGCCGACGACGATCGGCGTCGCCCACCACCTCGGCTGGCTCGCCCGCGACGTGCGGCGCGACGCGGTCGAGTCGGCGCCGCCCCACCCCGGTCTGCTGCGCGAGGGCACGAACGTCGCCGCCCTCTGGGAGCGCGCCCACGGCGCCTCCACGCGTCTGCTCGGCCTCACCTGGATCGACGAGTACCAGGGGATCCTGACGCTGCCCGACCGTGGCATCACGGAGCCGGCGCAGCTCGCCGGCCGGCGGCTCGCGCTACCGCGCCGCGACGACGCCGAGATCGACGTGCGCCGCGCCGCCGCCCGCCGCGGCTTCCACGCCGCGACTGGCCTCGCGGGGGTCTTCTGCGACGAGGTCGTCTACGTCGACCTGCCCGCGCTCGCGCTCGACCACGACCCCGCCGACCCCTACGCGGCCGAGATCGCCGCGCTCCAGTCTGGCGCGGTCGACGCGATCTACGTCGCGGGGCCGGCCGGCGCGGCCGTCTCGGGGCGGATCGGCGCGAGCGAGGTCGTCGACCTCGGCGCCCACCTCGATCCGATGGTGCGCGCGGGCGCCGCGACGCCGGTCGCGCTGACGGTCGACGCGCGCCTGCTGCAGGCGCGGCCCGACCTCGTCGTCCAGACGCTCGGGACGCTGCTGCGCGCCGGCGAGTGGGCCCAGGGCCATCCGAGCGAGGTCGCCGGGATCGTCGCGGCCGAGACCGGCGCGAGCCCCCGCGACGTCGCCGCCGCGTACGGCAACGGCCTGCACGAGCGCTTCCACCTCGACCTCTCGACGCACAAGCTCGCGGCGCTCGCCGCGCAGCGCGACTTCCTGCTCACGCACGGCTTCCTCGACGGCGACGTCGACCTGCTCAGCTGGGTCGACGAGGCGCCGCTCGAAGCCGCCCGCCAACTCGTCGGCTAGGACGACCGCGCGCTGGAAGATCGGCGCCAGCCGATCTTCCGACCGTCCGCGAAGCGGACGGCTAACGCTCGCCGGGCGGGATGACCGGGTACATCCCGATCGCCCGCTCGAGGTCGAGCGCGGTCTCCACGATCCTCCGCTGCTCCTTCGTGTGCGCGGCGGGGTAGCCCTCGGCGGTGCTGGCGCGCTCCGGGCGGCCGACGTAGCCGAACTTGAGCGTCGACGGGAGGATCTGCATCAGCCGCGGTGACATGTGCGCGCGGGCGCCCATGTTGCGCGGCTCCTCCTGCAGCCAGACGACCTCCTGGAGGTTCGGGTAGCGACCGATCAGCTCCAGGATCTGCGCCTGCGGGAAGGGGTACAGCAGCTCGACGCGGCCGATCGCGACGCGGTCGCCGGCCTCCGCGCGGCGCTCGCTCGAGACGAGGTCGTAGTAGACCTTGCCGGTGCAGAGGATCAGGCGCGTGACCTGCTCCTCGTCGACCCGCGGCTCCGCCAGCACGGGGAAGAACTGCGTCTCGGAGAGGTGCTCGATCCGGTTCGTCGCCTGTGGCAGGCGCAGCAGCGACTTCGGCGTCATGATCACGAGCGGACGCTGCTTGGCGATCTTGCCCTGGCGCCGCAGCAGGTGGAAGTACTGCGCCGGCGTCGACGGGTAGGCGACGCGGATGTTGCCCTCGGCGGCGAGCTGCAGGAAGCGCTCCAGGCGGGCCGAGGAGTGCTCGGGACC